>NZ_DATCTO010000012.1 GCF_036567905.1 Candidatus Binatus sp. | reverse complement strand
GATTTTTCGATTCGTTACTTTTTCACTGGGTGCAGGGCTCAGCCCCTGCCCGTGGGCACGGCCCGTGCTCACTCCTGCCATCGCGTGGTCGTGAAAAGATGCGCTGCGCAGATTTTCACGTCTTCCCACTGCGGTGCAGGGCTCAGCCCTGCCCAAGGAGGTGCGGAACCCACGGTGGGTTCCGCATATAATTAAGTTCCGTTTCTAACTACCATGTACGCTGCCGACACGATCGTAGCGCCTGCCACTGCGCCGGGAATAGGCGCCGTTGCGATCGTCCGCCTGTCGGGCCCGCGCGCATTCGAAATTCTCGACTCGATCTTCCGCCCTGTGCATTGCGCCGAACTCACGGCGCGAATGATGCGCTTGGGCGATGTCGTCGATCCCGCAACCGGCGCACGGATCGATCGCGCGCTCGCGGTCGCGATGCCCCATCCTGCCAGCCTCACCGGCGAGGACGTAGCGGAAATCCAATGCCACGGCGGTCCATTCGTTGTCCGCCGCATCGTGGCGCTCGCGATAACTTCTGGAGCGCGCCTGGCGGAACCGGGCGAATTCACCCGCCGCGCGTTTTTGAACGGCCGCATCGATCTCGCCGAGGCCGAGGCGGTCGCCGATATTGTCGCCGCGCGCAGCCAGTCCGCACTGGCGATAGCGCTCGATCAACTGTCGGGCGCACTTTCCGCGCGCGTCGCCGAGCTTCGCGCCCAGGTCGTCGCGATTCGCGCGCATCTCGAAGTCGAGATCGATTTCTCCGACGAGGACATCAGCCTCCCGTCAAGGCGCGAGGTCGGCAACGAAACCGAAATCGAGCGCCTCATCGCCGACGTTGCCGTTTTGCACGACAGCTTTGCGCGCGGCCTCCTGATCCGCGACGGGGTGCGCGCCACCATCGTCGGCAAGCCCAACGCCGGCAAGTCGAGCCTTCTAAATCTATTGCTGGGCGCTGATCGCGCAATCGTCACAGCGATCGCCGGCACTACTCGCGACGTGATCGAGGACTCGGTCCAGCTCGGCCCCTACGCGCTGGTGCTCAATGACACCGCGGGCGTGCGCGCTTGGACCGATGACGTAGAGCGAATCGGAATCGAGCGCACGATGCGCTCGGCGCGCGACGCGGACCTGCTGATCGCGATGTTCGATTCGTCGCGGCTGCTCGAGTCCGCGGATCTCGACGTGATTCGGCTGACGGCCGGCCGCCCGGGAATCGCCCTTCTCAACAAGCGCGATCTGCCCGCCGCGATCGCCCCCGGCGATCTTCGCGCGCGCGGGCTCGTCCTTCCGATCCTGCCGTTCTCCGCGATCAACCTCGATGAAGCCGCCGCTCTGCGCGCCGAGCTGACCAAAGCAATCGCGGCGCTGGTCGCTCCATCTGTGCCATCCTCCAGCGCGCAACTGACAATCTCCCGCGAGCGGCATCGCGACGCGCTCTCGATGGCTCTAGAAGCGCTCAAGAACGCCCGCAGCTCCGCGCTCTCGCTGATGCCGCCGGAGATCGTCGCGGTTGACATAATGGCCGCGGCGGCCGCGCTCGGCTCGATCACCGGCGAAGTCAGCACCGAGGACGTCTTAGACGCCATCTTCCGCGACTTCTGCATCGGCAAATGAAGGATGTCAGGCTCGGGCGTTGCGTGAGGAGTCAATAAAATTATGGAATGACGGTCGGCACCGCGTCTGGAACGAGAGAACCTTGAGGTGGCGCATCGGCCTTCACGGTCACCACATAGGTAACTTCTTCTCCCGTAGCGAGCGTCACGTTGATTTTCCAACTGCTGGCATCGGCGCCCACCAATTCGATCCGACCGGGGGCATTTTGCACCACGAGCGCATTGGGATTGTTGACCACCTTCAGGCCGGGGGCCGCACCTTCCTTTACGTCACTTATGGTGTAGTTCTGGCCCTTATTGATCGTCACTGGAATGGTGCGCTGTTTGGCCTTGGGCCCTGCCGCGAGCGCGGATGATCCGTTCGAGGCGATTAGCGCCAGCAACACCAGGGCGCTCGCAATTAAACGGCGAGTACTCGCCTTGGTATTAGCCTCTTCGATTATCATTTGTTCTCTCCCCCAATGCCGAAACGAATCGGCGGCCATAGTAAGCGGGAACTTCATTTTGGCCGGAATTTTCCATTCTCAATCGTGAATCGGATTAGCACCGACACCGAGCGTATTTCAAATGCGAAGTTCGAGCTTGGTTTGCGGAGGCCTGATTGCCACAAGCACTCCATCCTTCACGCCGCCCACGGGCGAATAGTCCAAGCTTGGGCAGCGCCGGGTACATGCGTTCAATCATTCACACGGCGAAGAAAAAGATCCGGGGTCCCTCGGCTACGCTCGGGATGACACAAAAAGTTGACGACCCTCGTGTCATTCTGAGCCGCTGCGGCGAAGAATCTCGCCGGACAACGAACACTCCGGCGTCCGGCGTCAGCCAGACACGCGCTGGCGCGCGCGAGTTCCTTCGCGGCGCTCAGGATGACTCAAAAAAAAAGTTCTAACAGGCCTCCGCCCGCGGCAGGGGTCGCGCGCGGCAGGGCTGAGCCCTGCACCCAGTATTAAGAAACCGCGCTCCCCGCGGTTCTTCCATCGCGTAGTCGCGAAAAGATGCGCTGCGCAGATTTTAGCGTCTTCTCACTGCGGGTGCAAGGGCGGCAGCCCCTGCCGCCCACCGCGCAGGTGATTCTTCTAATTGTAATATTTTACTACTTCTAGATGTACCGTGCGCGAGCGCGGCGCTTTGCGCGAGGCGCGCATGCGGGCCATAATCGCTGACTCGCAAATGAACTACGACGTCATCATCGTCGGCGCCGGCCATGCCGGTATCGAAGCCGCGCTCGCCGCGGCCAGGATGGGTGCGAGCACCCTGATGCTCACGCTCAACCTCGATCATATCGGCCAGATGTCATGCAACCCCGCGATCGGCGGTATCGGCAAGGGCCATCTGGTCCGCGAGATCGACGCGCTCGGCGGCGAGATGGGTGTGGCGATCGACGAGACGGGAATTCAGTTTCGCTTCCTCAACACGCGCAAGGGACCCGCCGTTCGCGCGCGCCGCGCGCAGGCCGACAAGGCCGCCTATCGCGCGCGCAGCAAGCGGGTGCTCGAGCGAACCGCCAACTTGCAGGTGCGGCAGGCGAGCGTCGAGCGCTTGATCGTCGCGGACGGCGCGGTGCGCGGCGTCGAGTCGCAGGTTGGCGAGGTCTTCGAAGCGCCCGCCGTGATTCTCACGACCGGCACGTTCCTGAAGGGCCTGGTCCATATTGGGCTCAAGAATTATTCGGCGGGCCGCGCCGGCGATTTCGCCGCGATGGGTCTAAGCGACCATCTGGCGGATTTGGGCTTTCGAGTCGGCCGCCTCAAGACCGGCACCTGCCCGCGCCTGGACGCGCGCACGATCGATTACTCCGCCTTGGAGATCCAGCCGGGCGACGAGCCGCCGCCGCCGTTCTCGTTCCGCACCGGGCGGATCGCGCAGGCCCAGGTTCCCTGCCATCTGACGTTTACCAACTCGCGCACCCACGAAATAATCCGCGGCGGCATCGACCGCTCGCCGATATACTCCGGGGTGATCCAGAGCAAGGGACCGCGCTACTGCCCGTCGGTCGAGGACAAGGTGATGCGCTTCCGCGACAAGGAGCGCCACCAGATTTTCCTCGAGCCCGAGGGCCGCGACACGGTCGAGGTTTATCCCAACGGCCTGTCCACCAGCCTGCCGCTCGACGTGCAGCTCGCGATGGTCCGATCGATAGGCGGACTCGAGCGGGCGGAAATAATGCGGCCCGGCTACGCGATCGAGTACGATTTTTCAGACCCCACTCAATTGACACCTTCACTGGAAACGAAACTTGTGCGCGGGCTCTACTTCGCCGGCCAGATCAACGGCACGACCGGCTATGAAGAGGCGGGCGCGCAGGGGTTGATCGCGGGAATCAACGCCGCGCTTAAGCTCCGCGGCGAGCCGGCGCTCATCCTGCGCCGCGACCAGGCCTATATCGGCGTGATGATCGACGACCTGGTCACGCGCGGGATCGGCGGCGAGCCGTACCGGATGTTCACCTCGCGCGCCGAGTATCGATTGCTGCTGCGCGAAGATAATGCCGACCGCCGGCTGTCGCCTCTGGGCGAGCGCCTGGGATTGCTCGACGCGTCGGCCGGCGCGCGCGTTCGCGCCAAGACCGAGGCCGTGCGCCGCGAGATCGAACGCCTCAAGTCGGTGCTGATACCCGCCACCGACGAGGTCAACGCGGCGATTGCGGCGTCGGGCTCGACGCCAATCGCGCAGCCGGTGCGCGCGATCGAGCTGCTCAAGCGTCCCGAAATCGGCTACGACACCCTGCTGAAGATGAGCGGCGTCGATTCGGGACTGAACCTCGACGAAGCTGCCGAGCTGGAGACCGAGATCAAATACGAGGGCTACGTGCGCCGGCAGGCGGATACGGTCGAGCGTTTTTCGCGCCTCGAGGAGACCGCGATACCGGACTGGGTGGATTTCAAGGGCGTGATGGGTCTTTCGACCGAGGTTTCGGAGCGGTTGTCTGCCGTGCGGCCGCGCTCGCTGGGGCAGGCGGCCCGGATGCCCGGAATAACGCCTGCGGCAATCTCGATCCTGGCCGTCCATATCAAGAGTCGGCGCGACCGCAACGCGCGGGCGATCTGAGCGGCGTCAGAACGTTTCACGTGAAACGTTTTCACAAATAATCTAATAAAATCGCGGCAAATATCGTTGGATATGGACGTTTCACGTGAAACATTCTGCCAGAAAAACCAAGCGAAAAGCCGCTAGTCCCGATGAGATCGGCGCGGAGGTGCGCGCTCAACTCGCCCCCGCAATCTCGGCACTCGGGGTAACGTCCAAGAACTCCGAGTTCCTGGACCGAATCGAGCGGATGGCCGCGACGCTCGCGCTGTGGGGTCCGAAGATCAATCTGACGGCGCATCCCAGCGACCCCGACGAGATCGTGTTCCACGTCTTCGACAGTATCATCCCGGTCTCGATTGCGGTCAGCTCGAAGATCCTGCGGCTCAACGCTCGGCTCGATCGCGAGCGCCGCTTTCTGGATATCGGCAGCGGCGCCGGCTTCCCGGGACTGGTGATTGCCGCCGCGATTAACGCGCAGGTGACGCTGGTCGAGGCGCGCCGCAAGCGGGCGACATTTCTGAGCGAGGCCGCAATCGAGATGGGGCTGGGCAACGTTCGGGTCCAATGCGCGCGCGCCGAGTCGCTCGACGTTCGCGACGGCTTCGACCTGGTCACCGCCCGCGCCGTCGGAAACCCTCGCGGGATTTTCGAGCTTGCCGGCCGCGCCTTGCATCCGGGTGGCGTGCTGATGCTCTACGCCAGCGCCGAGCAGAAGTTCGACGACATCGAAAATGCGGGCGCGGCTGCAAGCGCCGGACTGGTCGATCCGTCCGTGGCCGGATACGATTTGCGCCACGGCCGCCAGATGATGAACCGCGTCGTCGCGACCTGGTGCAGGGGCCAGCGCCTACACCCGAGTCAGGAATAAAACTTAATCGCCTGCGCGGCGCGCGGCAGGGGCTGCGGCCCCTGCACCCGCATTGAGAAGACGCGAAAATCTGCGCAGCGCATCTTTTCGCGACTACGCGATGGAAGAGCCCGCGCGCGACAACGGCGGGCGGCCTTAACACTGAGTGCAGGGGTCACCCCTGCACGTTTCACGTGAAACATTCGATCTAAAAAACCTCGTTAATTCAAGTGCTTGCGCGAATGTGATCGCGCGATTTGATTTTGCGCGAACGCGGGGATTTAATTATTTGCGAGCTCGATGTTTCACGTGAAACGTTAGCGCGGTTCGGATCTAGTTCTTCTTCTTTGCGAGGGTGCAGGGGGCAGGCCGTGGGGCGGGTAATCGCAATAGCCAATCAGAAAGGCGGCGTCGGCAAGACCACGACTGCGATCAACCTAGCGGTTGCGCTGGCTGACACGGGTCGGCGCGTCCTGCTGATCGACCTCGATCCGCAGGGCAACGCCACCTCCGGTATCAGCACGGCCGAGGATGTGAGCGCGGCGCGCGGCGGGGGCAAGACTATCTACCAGGCGCTGGTCGGCGGCTTGGCGATGGCGGAAATCCTGCGCCAGGTGCGCCCGACGCTGTCGCTGGCGCCGGCGGGCGACGACCTGGTGGGCGCCGAGATCGAGCTGGTGACGATGGAGGGTCGCGAGCGGCGCTTGCGAGCGCTCCTGGAGCCGCTGCGCGAACAATATAACTATGTTCTAATAGACACGCCGCCTTCGCTTGGAATTCTCACGCTCAACGCATTGGTCGCGGCGGATTCGGTGCTGGTGCCGATGCAGTGCGAATACTACGCGCTCGAGGGATTGAGCGCGTTGCTCGGCACTATCAACAAGGTCAAGGCGGCGCTGAGACCGGGACTCGAACTCGAGGGCCTGGTGCTGACGATGTTCGACACGCGAAATCGCCTCAGTCACGAGATCTCGGCGGAAGTCAGAAAGCATTTTCCGGAGAAAGTTTTTCGCAGCGTGATTCCACGCAGCGTGCGGATGTCGGAAAGCCCCAGTCATGGACTGTCCGTGCTCGAATACGAGTCGAAGTCGGCCGGCGCCGAAGGCTATCGCGCGCTGGCCGCGGAAATTATCGGCAGGGGCAGGGCTGAGCAGGGGTGAGCAGGGGTGACCCCTGCACCCAGTATTAAAACAAAGATGCGGGACGTCGTCCCTGTTAGAACTGGTTAAGGGGAAGATGTGCGAGTGGTATCTGTTTTTTGTGTCGTCCTGAGCGAAGCGAAGGAACTCGCGCGCGTAAGCGCGTGTCCGCCGACGCCGGACGCCGGAGTGTCCGTCGAGATTCTTCGCCGCAACGGCTCAGAATGACACAAGCGGTGTCCGCTCTTTGTGTCATCTCGAGCGGAGCCGAGGGACTCCGGATGCGGCGCCGAGAGGAATCTGGAAGCGATCACGATCGCGAATAACAAAGGACGAAGAGAATGATGCGGAAACCATTGGGACGCGGGCTCGATGCGCTGATCGGCACGGCGGCGGCGGGAATTGAAACTGGCGCGGACAACGCGAATGACAGCGGCGGCGGCGGAGCGCAATTCAAGCTGGCGCCGGTCGCGAGTATCACGGCGGGTCCGTTTCAGCCGCGGATAAATTTCGACAAGGAGCGGCTGGCCGAACTTACGCGCGCGATCCAGAGCCAGGGAATTATCGAGCCGCTGATCGTGCGGCGGATCGCCGGCGAATCGGCGGCGGGGGAAATCGAGGGGCCGCGCTACGAGCTGATCGCGGGCGAGCGGCGGCTGCGTGCGGCGCGCGCGGCGGGTCTGGAAGCGGTTCCGGTGGTGGTGCGGGAGCTTGACGATCGCGCGGCGCTGGAGATGTCGCTGGTCGAGAATATCGTGCGCGAGGATCTGAACGCGGTCGAAGAAGGGCTCGCGTTTTTCCGGCTGGTCGAGCATTTCGCGCTGACCCACGACGAAATCGCGGCGCGCGTCGGCAAGAGCCGCCCTTACGTCGGCAACACGATTCGATTGCTGGAACTGCCGCAGCCAATCCTGAACATGATCGCCAAGGGGGAGCTCAGCGCGGGGCAGGCGCGGCCGCTGCTGGCGATCGAATCGCCCGACGCGCAGCTGTCGGCGGCGCGGCGGATCGCGGCGGTCGGAATTTCGGCGCGCGGCGCCGAAGAGATGGCCACGGCGCATCGCCCCCGCACGTCGAAAACGGCAGCCGCGCGATCCGCGGCCGATGCCAATCTGAACGCGCTGGCCGAGGGCCTGCAACGCGCGCTCAAGCGCAAGGTCAGAATTTTCAAGCGGCGCGGGCGAAGTCCGGGAAGGATCGAAATCGATTACTACGACGATAACGATCTGACCGCGGTCGCCGAGATGCTGCTGGGGAATTCGCGGGCCTCATTGCGCGCATAGGGCAGGGGGTGACCCCTGCACCCAGGGTTAAGAACAGATGCGGGACTTCGTCCCTGTTAGAACTGGTTAAGGGGAGGATGTGCGAGTGGTGTCTGTTTTTTGTGTCATCCTGAGCGAAGTCGAGGGGCCCTGCCTCGTCCGCTTTGTTGCGGAAGGTGTCACCGACACACGGCCGCGCCTGCGGCGCGGGTGAGGGTGATGATTGCACGGGAGCGGCCCCTGCCGGCGGCGACGAGCATCGGGCGACCTCAAGCACAACTCGCAGTTTACGCTTCAGCTTTAATTGTACTTGACGCGCTATAATTCAAGTGAGAGTGTAGCGACCGCTGATTTCGCTTCGTCGTGGGTGGCGAATGTCTCAGGCGCGTTACGGCGAGATAGTTTCGTACAGAGCGAATGCCCTCGCGGCGGCATTGGTGATGCTGCTCGCCACGAGCGCAGCCTATCCGGCGCCCGCTTCGGCGGCAGGACTGACGGTCGCTCCCGCCATCGTCGCGTTCGGCAATCTGGTCTTCGGCGTCACCGATCAGCCGGTTACCGGACTGACTATTCAACTCAATGGCGCTGACTCCAGCGAGTTCACAATTACGAACGGCCGCGGTTCGACGTTGGCCAAAGTGACGCTTACGCCGACCGCGACGGCTACGGCGACATCGACCGCAACGGCCACGCCAACCGGCGCGGCAACGCCGACAGCGACCGCGACGCCAACCGCGCCTCCTGCTTCCGTGAAAGGCTTGGTAGCCGGGGGGCTTCTCTGGTACCCCGCGGTTTCGCTCGGACCAAACCTTTTAACCAATCCTGGTTTCGAACAACTGGGTACCGGCGGGAAGCCCATAGGCTGGACTGGCGGTACGTGGGGCACGCCGGGTTTTAGCATTGACTCCACCGTTTCCCATTCCGGTACCAACAGTTTGCGCCTCGATAATGCCAACCTCACGCCGATCTCCGATGCTTTCAACCAAAAGATTCCCGTAGGCGCGGGTGCGTACCGGTTCAGCGGCTGGATAAAATTGAATAATATGGCTGCCACGAAAGGCGCTGGCGTGCGCATTTGTTTAAATTCTTCCCTAGGCTCCGCTTGCAGTGGCATCCTGAAAGGCACCAGCGATTGGCAACAGGTTGAAGTTGCTACGATTCCTATCACGGGGGCTACCACCGCCAGGCTTTTGCTTCAGGCGTATGGCGAGCCGGACGGGACTGCCTGGTTCGACGACCTCGAGGTTCATGAAGAGCTCCCGCCAGCCATAAGCGCCTTTATGCGCTATCCCAACTACCGCGGTTATTTGTTTGACGACCAGTCCCAAACCATGAGCTTTGACGTACAGGTCAATCCTCCCGCGGGCACCGTACTTTCCGATTGGAGCGTGGATGCGAGCGTCATCGATGAAACCAATCAAAATGTCGTGCTCCATCAAGTGTTTTCTTCAGCAGTGGACTTCACAGCCGCGCTGGATGGCAGCGATTTGGTTCACGGCAGAACGTACCTAGTCAGATTTCAGTTGGTGCGGGCAACCGATGGCAGCGCGGTTTACGAGTATCCGCCCTATCGCGTTTTCAAAGTCGCTGGCCCCACTCGCCGCGCCAGCATGGCTATTTCAGTGAATGACGAAAACCAGATTCTTTTTAACGGCCAATCCAAGTTTTTGCTCGGCGTGTATGACGCGAGCTACGATGCAAACATCAATGCGAATGGCAATGTTTCCGACTGGGATAATTATTTAATCACCACTGACCGCTTGTATGAATTGCCTATTAATTTTTACTTGAATGAATGGTATTGGGGCGCATCGCCGCGTTCCGTGCGAGCGTTAGTGACCGCTTTGCGGGCTCACGGCATTTATTATAGTCATAGCAATAACTGCTTCTCTGCCAATCTTTCTCCGGCGGCTTACCCGGCCGACACCGACGACGCATACCTTTCGGCCTTGGCTGGAATAAGTCATCTGGGAGGAACGTATATTATGGATGAATGCGCACCTGCTCTAGCAGCGCCGTCTTTAATCAGAGCCAACAGATTCAAGAGCTTTAAGCCAGATGGTATTAATTGGGGCACCGGGGGTGATACCCAAAACAGGATGTACTATTGGCGGGATGTTCTGGATGTCGTAGCTACGGACGTGTATCCCCTCTATAGCACCGAGCCAGTTGGCGGATACCCATTGTACGAGGTAGCTGATGCTACCGCTGCCGTCAAAGCCACGATGCGAAGCTCCCGGCCTATTGTTACGGTTATCCAGTTTTTCCAGGACACGTATAAGGGCCGCTGGCCTACCCGAACCGAGTTGCGGGACATGTCATATATGGGCATTGCCGAAGGGTCTAACGGCGTGATGTATTGGAGCATGGGCAACAATGCGTTGGCCACTATTTGCAGTGGCATTGATGCATACCACTCGCCAACCAGCAGTGCTGCTGTCGCCAATCCTACGTGGTGCCAGGCCAAGACAGACAACTTCGACAATCTCCAGGCCGTGATCACGGAGCTTGACTCGCTGCAGCCGGCCCTGTCTTCCGTCGACAGGAACGATTTATTGGCCGGCAATTCAAACTCCGGCATCCGTACCAGGGTCAAATATGCGAACGGCAAGGGTTACCTCATCGCCTCCAACTACACCAATGCCACTACCACCGCCGCTTTCACCTGGAGCCAAGCTCCCAGCTTGGTCAATGTCTATAATGAGTCCCGCAGCGTAACCCTTTCCGGCAGTAGCTTCACCGATACATTTGATCCTTATGGGGCTCATGTATACGAAATTTCTACTCCCTGAGGTCGCGTCGCTCTCGGTCACCTTCGCTTTCTCCTTCGCAGGGCGAGGACAATAGAGCGTCAATCAACGGTATGAATGAGGAGAGAAGAAATCCTGGCCAGGGTGCAGGGACTGGCCCCTGGCCGTGGCGACGGCAGCGCAGTATTAAGCCGTTGGCAGGGGCCGCGCCCGCCAACGGCGGGCGGCCTTAATACCGGGTGCAGGGGTCCCCCCTGCCGTATCCTGTCCACTCCGCCCATGTACGGCCGCAAGACCTCGGGAATCGTCACGCTGCCGTCCTCGTTCTGGTAGTTCTCCAGCACCGCGATCAGAGTCCGCGGCAACGCCAGCCCTGAACCATTTAATGTATGCACCAGCTCGGGCTTGCCGCCCTTGGTCTTGAAGCGAATCTTCGCGCGGCGCGCCTGGAAGTCCGTGCAGTTCGAAATGGAGCTGACCTCGAGCCATTCGCCGCATCCCGGCGCCCACAGCTCCAGATCGTAAGTCACCGCGCTGGCGAAACTCAGATCCGCCGTGCATAGCTCGACCACGCGAAACGGAATTTTCAGCCGCCGGCAGATCTCCGAGGCATCGTTCACCATCTTGTGAAATTCGTCGTCCGACGTTTCCGGGCGGACCAGCTTGACCATCTCGACTTTGTCGAACTGATGCCCTCGCTTGATACCGCGCACGTCGCGCCCGGCCGACATCTTCTCGCGCCTGAAGCACGGCGTGTAGGCGGTCAGGTAAATCGGCAGGACGCTTTCGTCGAGGGTTTCGTCGCGATGGAGGCTGGTCAGCGGAACCTCGGCGGTCGGGATAAACCAGAAGTCATCTTCTATATCGCGGTACATCGTGTCAGCGTTCTTTGGAAAATGCCCCGTGCTCGTGACAGTCTCAGTATTCACCATCAACGGCGGGATTATTTCGAGGTATCCCTGCTCCTGCGTCTTGACGTCGAGCATCCACGCGATCAGCGCGCGCTCGAGCCTCGCGCCCGCGCCGCTCAGCACGTAGAAACGCGTGCCCGAGAGTTTTACTCCGCGATCGAAATCGATGATTCCGAGATTCTCGCCGATTTCCCAATGCGGGAGCGGCTTGAACGCGGTGAACTCCCGCGCCGTCCCCTCGGTTTTGATCACGCGGTTGTCGGCCTCGCTCGCGCCGGCGACGACGTACGGCCGCGGGATGTTGGGGAGAGTAAGCGCCAGCTCCTCGACCTTGCGCTCTGCGAGACCGAGTTGAGCGCCCAATTCCAGCAATGGGCTGCCGGCATCTGCCGCTTCACCTGCCGACGATGAGCCGGTGGAAAGCTTGGTCAACTTCTCTTCGTCGGCTTCCTCGGCGCGAATCTTGGCGATCTCGGCCGCGCGCTCGGCCGGCGGCAGCTTGCCGACCTCTCTTGCCCGCCGCTTGCGGTTGGCTCGGATTTGGTCGAGTTCGCCTTGAAGCTTTCGGCGCTTCTGGTCGGCCTCGAGCAGTCGATCGACTTCAGCGGGATCGATCCCGCGCTTGGCCAGTTCGCCCTTTACGAAATCGGGCCGTTCACGAATCAGCTTGATATCCAGCATTCAGAATGCGTTCCTCAGCAGTTCAATTTCCAGCCGCTTGCCCGACGCGTCAACCGCGATAATGTCGAAGCGCATCTCGATTTCGTCGGCGCGATAACGCGTCGCAAACGCTTCCGCCGCGCGCCGCATCCGCTTTTGCTTGCGCTCATCGACGGCCTCTTCGGGCGCGCCCGCCGCACGCGAGCGCCGCGTCTTCACCTCGACGAAGACCAGCGTCTCGCCGTCGATCGCGACCAGATCTATTTCCGCTCCGGCGGCGCGAAAATTCCTCGCGACGATCCGGTACCCATTGCGCCGCAGATGCTTTTCAGCAGCGTGCTCGCCGCGCCGCCCCAGCGCGCCCGCTCCGCGCAGCGCAGCCAGCCACGCCACCGCCCGGGCAGGATGTTGAAAAATCGCGCCAATTTTCGATTTCGATTTCAAGCGCGTCAACACCCCGCGCAAAAGCTGTCCTGTTTATTTTCCTCTCCCTGTAAGGAGAACTTTGCATAACCGGATGTTGATGCTGGAGCAAGACGCGCTGGCGCGCGAGATCCTTCGCCTTGCTCAGGATGACACAAAGAAGCGAGCGGCCACTCGGGTCATTCTGAGCGAAAGCTGCTGTAGCGAAGAATCTCGACGGACGCTCCGGCGTCCGGCGTTAGTTATGTGCGGCCCTGACATGGAACGCGCGGAATGTTACCATTTGCCCGCAATCGCGATGGCTGGAACAAAAATAACCCTCGAGCAGGTGCGCCACGTCGCGCGTCTGGCGCGCCTGAAATGGTCGCCGGAAGAGGAAGAGCGCCTGCGCGCCGACATGGACGAAATGCTTGCCTACGTTGATAAATTGAACGAACTCGACACCAAAGATGTCGCGCCGACCACGCAGGTCGGCGAGGCCGGCACGCCCATGCGCGACGACGAGGTGACCAACCGGCCCGACGCGGACGCGATGCTCGCGAACGCGCCTTCGCGCGAGCGCGGTTACTTCAAAGTGCCGAAAATAATCGAGTAGAAACTTAGCTGACAATCCCCTGCATGGCATCGGAACTGAACAAACTTACAATCGCCGACGCATCGTCGAAGCTCCGCGCGCGCGAAATCACCGCGACGCAGTTGACGCGCGATTGCCTCGACCGCATCGCCGCCGCCGAGCCCCGGCTCCACGCGTTCATCACGGTATGCGAGCAGGAGGCGCTCGAGCAGGCGCGCGCGGCCGACGCTCGCCTCGGCGCGGGCAACGCGCCGGCGATATGCGGGATTCCGCTCGGCATCAAGGATATTTACGCGACCAAAGGCATTCGCACGACCTGCGCGTCGCGAATCCTCGAGACGTTCGTGCCGCCGTTTGACGCGACCGTGATCGAGCGCCTGCGCGCCGACGGCGCGGTTTTCGTCGGCAAGACGAACATGGATGAATTCGCGATGGGCTCCTCGACCGAGAACTCCGCGTTCGGGCCGACGATGAATCCGCATGATACCGCGCGCGTCGCCGGCGGATCGTCGGGCGGATCCGCCGCCGCGGTCGCGGCGCACGAATGCCTGGGTGCGCTCGGCACCGACACCGGCGGATCGATTCGCGAGCCGGCGTCGTTCTGCGGCGTGGTCGGGATCAAGCCGACTTACAGCCGCGTCAGCCGCTACGGCGTGATCGCATACGCGTCGTCGCTCGATCAGGTCGGGCCGTTTGCGCGATCGGTGCGCGACGCCGCGATAATCCTCCGCACCCTGGCCGGCAAGGACGCTCGCGATTCGACTTGCTCGGCGCGTCCGGTGCCCGACTACGAACGCGCGCTGACGGGCAGCGTCAAGGGACTCCGAATCGGCGTGCCCCGGGAATATTTCGTCGAAGGGATGCAGCCCGAAGTCGAACAGTCGGTGCGCTCCGCGCTCAAGAGCTACGAATCTCTGGGCGCCTCGACCGTCGAAATCTCGCTGCCGCACACCGGCTACGCGATCGCGGCGTATTACCTGGTCGCGACCGCCGAGGCGAGCGCCAATCTCGCCCGCTACGACGGTATCCGCTTCGGCCTGCGCGTCAACGCCGAGGATAATATCGCGCTGTACGAAACCACGCGGGCGCACGGCTTCGGCGCCGAGGTCAAGCGCCGCATTATGCTCGGCACCTTCGCACTCTCGGCGGGCTACTACGACGCCTACTATCTGAAGGCGCAAAAGGTGCGCACGCTGATTCGCAACGACTTCGAGCGCGCGTTCGAGCAGTGCGATTTGATCGTCACGCCGGTTGCGCCGACCACCGCGTTCAAGATCGGCGAGAAGATGAACGATCCGCTGACGATGTACCTGTCGGACATCTTTACGATTTCGGTCAACCTGGCCGGTCTGCCGGGGATGTCGATTCCGTGCGGCCACGATTCGAATAATCTGCCGATTGGGATGCAATTGATCGCGCCGCCGTTCGCCGAGGAAACACTCCTGCGCGCGGGCGACGCCTTCGAGCGCACGGGAGCATTCAAGCCGCGCACCCCCGCGCTCTGACCGACATTTGCGGCAACCAATGAACAAGATAACAGCCGTTGTTCTAGCGTTTTGCTTGGCCTGCCTATCATCGTCATCCGGATGGGCCCAGACGGCTTCTCCGCCACCCGACTTGGGCTCGGCCGATTGGTCAGTCAACTCGCCGCATAGCTTGGCGAGCAATCCTCCGTCCGATGACGCGGTGCTGGCCTTTCTTCACGAGATCACCGACGGTGGCGAGCTTTTTCAACTCGGCATATGCTCGTCTCAGTTTGCTGACCTGCGCCACTCCGGCAATCTGTCATTAGTTGTTTCCTATTCAGACGGTAGGAACTGCCAGCTATCGGTAATTGACAAAACGCCGTCCGGGTTCGAGAGCTATGCTGCCCCTGCGCGTCCGGGTTCTTGGGAAGTCAGAGATTTGGCGGGAAACGGCCAGTTCCAGCTGGTAGTGGCCACGGAGTTCACTTCCTACTTGGGAGCCATGCACTGCGTAGCCATTTGGCCCGTAATCTATGCCTGGACCGGCAAGGGTTACACCGACGTGAGCAGCCAGTACACAAGCTATTACGAGCAGGAGCTGGCCGCGCTGAAGGAACAGATCGCCGCTCATTCTGAAGAGGCGCAAGCGCCGGCGGCTAGTCAAACGCCGGGGTCTGTGGCGCACAGGATTCCGGTTCTGATAACTCGAATGTCTACCACGGAGTCTTCGCCAGCTTCTTCGAACGGGGTTGGGGCCGCACAAGTCGTCCCCGCACCTCCGCCTTCTCCGTCGCCAGCGGCCTCACCAGCCGTCACACTCACCGGAAGCCTGGACTGCGCCAAGGCGGAAGCCGCGAAGATCGAACGCTTTCTAGGCATCGATAAGGATGCTGGGATGGCCGATGCGATAAAGTGGGCGGACAGCGACAACCCATACCAGCGAGAGTTTGCCGCCAGCGTGCTGGGAGATATAGGGACACCAGATGCAGTCGAACAGTTGCGGACCTTGAGCCGCGATCCGAATCGAGTTGTTGCAGCTGGCGCAAATGTCTATCTTGGATTCGCCGGGCGAGGGCCGCGTCTGAACATGATCGAGCGGGAGGAGGCTGAGCCGCCGCCTGCCGGCTCGCCGCCGAAGTAGTCTGGGTTCGCGCGGGGTCAGCGGCGGTATCGCAAGCACAGTCGCCTTCGCTATCCGCTGTGTGTTAGCGTCACACTCGCGCTCTGACGCGCGTTTGCGATGAAGGAAAGCACCTATGAACAGTTCTTTATGCCTGCAAAATCGCCTAGGGCACCGTACGGCATAATTGATTCTTGGCCTAACGAGAGCTTGCCGACCAAAAAACCTAAATCAGCCGCGGGATCGCACATCGGCCTAATGCAGGTTCCGGTCTCTCAACCAGATGCCTGGAATTGGCTGCAAAATACGCAGGACGGTGTTCAAGGCGTGTTTCAGAACGCATTGAACACGGCGGATGCCTTTGCTGTCGGTATGCAAACTAGTTACGCTCCAATGCCACCAGACCTGACTAGATGTCAGTTGGAAGAGATGGCGCTGGAATTATACGGTCCTCATCCAGGAAAAGTAGAATCTGCGCAATACTACGCCCCCCAATGCTCTGGGAAGGTGACGGATAAGACCACGTGCTCAGTACAGTGGCAATGGGAAATTAATACGGCCAAGAATTACTGCGGTGTCTGCTATGTAGCAGGCGTCCGTAATACTGCTCCGCCTGGCGGGTCCACCTCTACGTGCACTGGAACGCCACCATCACCAGATCCTCCCATTAACCTTAAACAATGCCAGAAGAAGAAATGCTAGCAATAATGAAACACTCCATGAACAAGATAGCAGCCGTTGTTGTCGCGTTTTGCTCGGCGTGCCTACTATCCTTAGCCGGATGGGCCCAAACCTCGGCTGCTAAGCCTAACCTGGCGACGGCCGATTGGTCGGTTAAAAGCGCTCACAATCTGGCGTCGAATTCACCCCCGGCAGATGCTGTATGGGCATTCGTGAGCGGCCCGTTTCGCAATGGCTTCGGCCACGTATGCGACTTTCGCTTCGCGGATTTGCGCCACTCCGGCAACCTTTCCTTAGTTGTTGTGATCGATGTTGGCGCTACGGCAGGGTGCGAGGGGACCGAAATTTTCGATAAGACGTCATCCGGTTTCGAACATTACTCAACCTTCGCCAATTCAACGGAAAATCTTCGCGACAGCATCCAGGATATCAAGCACGACGGCAATCTCGAGCTGGTCCTATATGGTCCGCTGGCGCCCTCTGAAAGCCGGCGCCTTGGATGCGACGCCGAATGGCCTATGATCTTCGCCTGGAGGGGCGGCGGCTATACCGAGGTAAGCAGCCAGTACAAAGGATATTACGAGCAGCATCTCAAGTCTCTGAAAAAGCAGATCGCCGCTAGTTCCTCCGGCGCTGAAGAGGCGCAAGCGCCGGCGGCTGGCCAGACGCCAGCGCCTCAGCCGGCGATGGTTCCGGTTCCCCCGGCTGGGTCTTTCGCCAATTCTTCGAACGATCATTCGATGGGGGGAGGGGCATTGTTTCCCGCTCCCGCCGCATCTTCATCGCCAGCCGCAGCCCCTGCCCCCACACCTGATTCGGATTATGACTGTGAGCGAGTGGAAGCCGCAAAAACCGAAGCGTTTCTTGGCATACACTCAGACGCCACCATGAGCGACGCCATCAAGGCTTCAGAGAACAGCGATCCCAACGAGCGGGTGAGGGCAGCGGTCATTCTCTCCTATATAGGCACGCCCGAGGCGATGGCGGATCTCAAGGATCTCGCCGCCGATTCGGATCCGGTCGTGGCGAAACTTGCAAAAGCGCGGCTTTCGTATGGGCAGGAACCCGATGAGTATTATCGTCAAGTAAACGAGGAGCCAGTCGAGCTAAATCGTCCACCGATAAAACATCGGACCTCGGCGGGATCGTAGAGACAGTCGCCTTCGCTATCCGCTGTGTGTTAGCGTCACACGCGCGCTCTGACGGATAATTGCGATGAATCGGGAAGCATACGAGGCGGTGATCGGACTCGAAGTCCACACCCATCTTCTCACCCGCTCGAAACTGTTCTGCGGATGCTCGACGACTTTCGGCGCGGGACCCAATGAAAACGTCTGCCCGGTGTGCATGGGGATGCCCGGCGTGCTGCCGGTCCTCAACCGCCGCGTGGTGGAGCTCGCGATTCGAACCGGGCTGGCGGCGCATTGCGCGATCGCGCCCTATTCTATTTTCGATCGAAAGAGCTACTTCTATCCCGATCTGCCCAAGGGCTACCAGATTAGTCAGTACGAAACTCCCATCTGCAAAGGTGGCTATATCGATTTGCCGCCGGCTGACAATGGCGAGCCGCGCCGAATCGGGCTCACCCGAATTCATATCGAGGAAGATGCGGGCAAGAACATCCACGGCGAAAACGCCAGCCTGGTCGATTTCAATCGCTCGGGGGTGCCGCTGATCGAGATCGTCAGCGAGCCCGACCTGCGCTCGGCCGAGGACGCAGGCGCGTACTTGCGCCAACTGCGCGCGATACTTCGATACGTCGATGCGTCCGACGGTAAGATGGAGGAAGGCAGCTTCCGCTGCGATTGCAACGTGTCGATCCGCAAGCGCGGCGCGAAGGAGTATGGCATCAGAACTGAGATTAAGAATCTCAACTCCTTCCGCTTCGTCGAAGACGCAATTGACTATGAGGTCGGACGCCAAATAGCTATTGTCGAATCGGGCGGCAAAATCGCGCAGGAGACTCATCTGTGGGATCCCGCGCGCAAGGAAACGCGCCCGATGCGCTCGAAAGAGTATGCGAATGACTATCGCTATTTCCCCGAGCCGGACCTGCCGCCGCTGATTGTTCCGGCCGAAATGGTGGAAAAGGTGCGCGTTTCGATGCCCGAACTGCCGGCTGACCGGAAGGCGCGCTACGTGCGCGAACTGGGCCTGACGGAATACGAGGCGGGCGTGCTGATCGCCGACCGCGACGTCGCCGACTACTTCGAAGCAACGCTGCCCGGACTCAAGAATCGCAAGAGCGCGGCGAACTGGGTGATGAGCGAAGTGCTGCGCGTCGCGCGCGACTCAGGCAAGTCGTTCGTCGAAGCGGCGCCGCCGGCGCGCGAGGTCGGCGCGCTGCTGCGGATGGTCGAAGAGCAGAAGATAAGCCTGAATGCCGCGAAGACCGCGTTTGCCGCGATGGTGAAATCCGGGGAAGGGGCGGAGGCGACAATCGCCGAGCTGGGACTCGCGCAAGTATCGGATGAGAGCGCGATCGCGGCGGCCTGCGACAAGGTGCTGGCGGCGGAGCCGGAAAAAGTCGCCGAGTATCGCGCGGGACGCGACAAGCTGTTCGGATTTTTCGTCGGCGCGGTGATGAAGGCGATGGGCGGGAAGGCAAATCCGAAAGTGATCAACGATATCCTGCGCGCAAGGCTCGCCGGGTGACGATCGCAGACTACTTCGGCAAATATACTTTGTACTTCACGCCGACGGGGCTCGGCTCGCCGACGCCGATCGCCTGCACGGCGTTAAGCCAGGCGTATTTGCCATTGGTCGAGGCGGCAAAGGTCGCTGCAGTAACCAACGCAGTCGGGCCACCGACATCCAACTGCGCGCGTCCGCTGTAGGTCATATAGATATTTTCACGGTCGTGCGTCCTCAGCACCAGGCGCACGTCGATGACACCGATGCCGTCGGGGCGCATCAGGAACCAATCGGCGCCGCTGGCAAGCACCTTGCCATTGAAGCGCGGGCCTTCGAATCTGCCACCGCTCACGTGAATGACTACGCGCGTTCCCTCAGGCGTATCCGGAATTACTATTGGCGGCGGCGCAAGCTCGATTTCAATCTCGCAGAGCAGTTCGAATTCCATGTTAAGTCCCCCGTCGATCGTTGGAGTGTCGAATTCGAGGCTTATCCCTTGGGGAGACCGAGCGTGCGCTCGCCGATAATGTTGCGCTGGATTTCGCTGGTGCCGCCGGCGATGGTGTATTGGCGCGAGCTGAGCACGCGGTTGAGCCATCGCGGAGAATCGGCGACGACGCCGGTGGGCTCGCCGACCAGGCCGTAGGCGCCGAGCAGCTCGGTCGAGAAGCGCGCGATGCGCACGCCAAGTTCGGAGCCGAACAATTTGAGCATCGAGCCCTCGGGTCCCGGCGGCAATCCGCGCAGCAGGCGCGTGAGCGAGCGCAGGCGCGTGTAGCGCGCGGCCTCGCATTCGATGATGAATTGCGCAAGCTGCTGGCGCACCCATTCCTGTTCCCACGCGGGCTTGCCGCCGATGCACACGATCTTCGCGAGTTCCGCGAGCCGACGGACCTGGGAGCCGTGTCCGCCACCGCCGGCGGATGCGCGCTCGTAGCTGAGCGTCGTCATCGCGACTTTCCATCCTTCGTTGAGCGGGCCGACCAGGTTTTCCTTCGGCACCTGCGTGTTGTCGAAGAAAACTTCGTTGAAATGCGAGTGCCCGTTCATCAGGACCAGCGGCCGCACGCTGATGCCCGGGCTTTTCATGTCGAGCAGCAAGTAGCTGATGCCGCGATGCTTGGGCGCGTCGGGGTCGGTGCGCGCGAGCATGAACATCCAGTCCGCGTATTGCGCGGCCGAGGTCCAGACTTTCTGGCCGTTGACGAGAAAGTAGTCGCCCCTGTCGGCGGCGCGGGTGGATAGGCCGGCGAGATCGGAACCGGCGCCCGGCTCCGAGTAGCCCTGGCACCAGATGTCGTCGGCGCCGAGGATTCGCGGGATGAAGCGTTTCTTCTGCGCCTCGGTCCCCCAATTCATCAGCGTGGGACCGCACAGTCCCAGCCCGAAATATCCGGGCAGCACGGGCGCGCGGGCGCGGGAATATTCCTCGTCCCAAATGACCTGCTCGATCAGGCTGGCGGCGTGCCCGCCGTACTCTTTGGGCCACGAGAGGCCGGCGTATCCGGCGCTGTGGAGCTTCGCCTGCCACGCGCGGCGGCGTTCGAAGATCTCGCGATTGGGCGCGACCCGTTCATCCTGGGCGTCGTCAACGCACAGGTCCTTGGGCAGATTCGCCTCGAGCCAGGCGCGGACCTTGTGGCGGAACGATTCCTGTTCAGGACTAAATTGAAAATCCATTTACCCAACCCCCTAAGCCCTTCCCATGTGGGGCACCGGAGCAAACGCGTCGCGATGAATACGCAGCCAGCTCACCTCTAACGCATTTTCTTGAACGCTGCACTCGATGGCGGTGGTTATATACAGTCAAGTTCACGGGAGGAACGGCGCATGAGCTCGGCGGCGGCGTGGCGCGGGCGGATTCGCGCCAGCGCCGGGGTCGGGGCAAGCCTTGCGCCAGAAGGAGTTGCGGCATTCGACGACGAGCTGCGCGCGATGCTGGCGGAGCGCTATCCCGACGATCCGATGCGCGTGATGCATCGCGTGTTCGCGGCTATTGGCGTCGCACCGATGATTGCATCGACAATTTTTCGCGCGACGTGATCGCGCGGATGTGAGTGAGCATCGCAGGCAGTCAGGTGGCGGCGACTTCGGCCAGTGCGATCGAGCCGGCCGCGATCGCGGGAACGTAGTAGGCCTCGGGCGAGCCCCACACGGTGGCCGGATGCGGCCGCATACTGACCGCGAGTGGATGCTCGAACACCTCGGCGATGTTCGCGTTGATGCGCAGACAGTTGGGGGCGAGCGGCTCGGCGATTTCGCCGTCGCGAACAATGTAGGAGTCGCCGCTGACGGTGCAGGTGAAGTCGCCGGCGCGCTGGCCGTTGATTGGATAGGTGTACCAGATGCGTCCGACGTAAATTCCGTCGCCGACGGCGCGCACGAGTTCACGATCCGTGACTCCGCCGCGCGCGCGCATCACGACGTTGGTGCCCGCCGCGCCGGGACTTGCGTCGAAGCGCCGGCCGCCGCCTTCGCCGAGCCGGTAACCGCTCAGCGCAGCGAAGTCGAGTCTCGCGGGCGCCCCTGCGCCGAGCTTTTCGGCGCGATGCTCGTCGGTGAGCAGGCGGTGAGTATCGTAGAAGTTCGAGAGCAGGCCGACGAGCCTGCCGTCGCGGATCAATTCGACACGGCCCGTGGGTATTCCTTCGCAGGTGATTCGGCGGCGAATCGCGCCGGCGCTAAAGGCCGGGTCGTCGGCAACGCTCAAGCGTGAATCCATCACGGGCGCGCCAAATTTTCCGTGATAGGCGGAACTGGCGGCGTGAAATGCACCGGTGGTGAGCGAGCCCATCACCATGTAGTTGAGAATCTCGGCGACCGGCTGCGGTCCAAGCACGACGCGAAATTTTCCCGACGCGGGCCGAACGCCGTGGGAGAGGGCAAGCGCGCGGCGGACGGCGTCGCGGCCCAGCACGCGGGCGGCGCGGCGCATCGCAGCGGCGCAATCGCCGAGCGCGCCGGCGGTACCCTTGGCGTCGAGCGATTCGATTATCGACGTGACCGAGGCGTTGAAATGCGCGCTCTCGTCGAGCCGGACTTCAGCGAAATTCGAATTGAAGATCGCGATTCGATCGCGAATCACGGATATGTCGCCGCCGATGATGAGACCGGGGTGCTCGATTCGAGACGCGCCAAAGCGATCGTTCGCGGACCGCTTCGCGAATGCAGCCAGCGCGCCGTCCAGCACCTCCCACGCGGCAGCAGCGATCGCGCCGTCCCCCACTCTCACCAAATCGCTTTTTTCGGACAACCCGGGCTTGCGGCCGAGCGCGCCGGACGGGAAGCCGGGGAAATGCGGATCGATGACGGCGGCGCTGCGTGCGCGGCGGAGCGCGTCGCGGACCGAGTCGGAGCTGAAATCGCCGGCTTCAAATGCCGCGCCGACTTCGTGCGGATCACGGCGCATCGCGATCCGCAACTGGAATCCGTCGGCATGAAGCGACTTGAACTCCTCGAGGCCGCGGCTCGGGATGTCGGAGGTGTAGTTGAGGCGGGCGATTCGATGCTCGGCGCTGGCGCAATAGATCTCGTAGCTAGCGAGGTCCTTCTCGCGCGCGAGAATCCGCGCAGCTTCGCGGGTGAAGGACTTGAGCTCGGCGAGCGTGCGCATCAGTTGCCCGCCAGCCGTGCGCGCGAGCGCAGCGTCGGCCCGCCGTTGGACATGCGCTTGACCTGCATCGGCTGTCCCTTGCCGCAGTTGGGGATCGCGATGAGCCGCAGATCGTTGCCGACCGCGTCCACCCTGGTGAAGAAGCTTTTCGAGTCGGCGATCACGCTGCCGGAGCGATAGAGGCGCCCGATTCGCCCGTGATCGATTTCATAAATGCGGCGTGCGGAGATTCGGAAGTTCTCGCGCGATTCGGAGATCGAGGGAATCTGATGGCCGCAGACGTAGTAGCCGTGCTCGACCTCGGCGATGATTTTTTCGGGTGGCGTTTCCCCGGGAAGGAAGAAGGTGTTGGACATTCTGATCAGCGGCACGTGCCATCCTTCGCTCGCACGCGCCGCGCCGTTGGGCTCCGCGCCAAGCACGGCGGCGGTCGCGCGCGAATTGAGAAAGCCGCTGAAGATGCCGCGATCGATGTGCATCACGCGCCGCCCGCGCGTGCCTTCGTGGTCGTAGCGGTAGTGGCCGTAACCGTCGAGGCTCGGATCGGAGCAGGCGGAGAGCAGTGGCGATGCGACGGCCTTGCCCAACTGGTTGTCGGCGAGCGAGCGCAGGAACCAGCTGCGCCCGGCGTAAGCGGCTTCCATCTTAAGCGCGCGATCGGCTTCGCATGGATGGCCGATGACCTCGTGCGAGACGAGCGCGTTGAAATGCGGGTCGGTAACGACCACGACTTCGCCATCGGGAGGCTTCAGGATCGGTGCGGCGGCAAGCTCGCGCGCTTCGGAGGCAAGGTTGACGCAAAACCGCGCGAGGTCCGGATTCGGCATCAACTCGCCGCGCCATCCCTCGCTTAAGCACTCGAGCCCGCGCTGCTGGCCGATCGAGTCGTAGCTTTCCTGGTGGCCGCCGCCGATTTGGGCGACGACGTAGCAGTCGCCCTGCGAAAACGCGTACGCCTGGGACACGACGGTGCCGGCGGTATCGATGAATATTTCGCGGCGCAACTCGGTCATCGCGGCGACGACCTGGTAGGCGATCGCGTCGCCAAGTGCGGCGACTTCGCGCGATGCGTCCAGCGAAATTTTCTTGAGCGCGTCGGTCGAGAGCAAGCGCGGATCCTGGCGAAAGCTCGCGTCGATGTCGTCGCGAACTTTTTCGCGGGGTGGAATTTGCGCAACGAGGAGGCCCTTCGCCGCGTCGCCGCAATGTGCGATGAGATCGGCTTTTTGGCGGGCGCTGAAGCGCGCGCGATCGAAGGCCTCGCCCAGCCCGCGCCGGAGTTCGGCGACAAGTTTGGCCGGCCGGCGCGCCAGCGCGCCAATCTCGGCACCGGTCTGACCGTGACCGACAGGGCCCGCCCCGTCGGCGACATGAACCGAGACTGCGTACGCAGCGCTCTCGCTCTCAGAGCCGTCGCGGGGTTCACCGCCCACAGCAGCGCCGGCGCGATTGAAGACGACTTCGAGGCGCAGATCGGCGTACGCGACGCCGCGCTTTGAGCGTGCGAAGCGCGCGAGGATGCTCTCGCCCTCGCGGCGCAGGTATTCGATCGCTTCGAACAAATCGCCGCGCCCGATCAAGGCAGCCGCAGCCTCAGATGATGCCTTCGCGCTTGAGGTCTTCGAGCTGGCCGGCGCCGAGTCCGAGCAAATCGCCATAGACGTCGGCGTTGTGCTGACCCAGCAGGGGCGCGGCTGTCACTTCGACGGGTGAATCTTCGAGGCGCACCGGGCATCCCGGCATCGTGAAGTCGCCGCGCACGGGATGCTTGATCGTGACGATCATGCCGCGCTGCTTGAGATGGGGATCGTTGAGCAACTCGACGCTGTCGAGCACGGCGCCGCATGGGACGCCAGCCTCGCCGAGGATGCGCATCACCTCGAACTTGGTGTGACGGCCGGTCCACTCGTTAATCATCTCGGCCAGCGTGTCGACGTTTTTGGCGCGGTTTCGTCCCGCGAAACGCTCGTCGCTCGCGACTTCCGGGCGGCCGATCACCTTCAACAGGCTCTCGAACATCTCGGGCGACGTGCACAGGATGTAGCAATAGTCGTTGTCGCCGCCGGGCGCGCATTTATAGATGTCGCCGGGACCACCGCCGCCAATGCGGTTGCCGACGCGCGGCGCGGGTTTGTGGGTGACGTAGGTACCCATCATGGGAACGCGCACGAAGTTCAGCACCGCGTCCTGCATCGAGACTTCGACTTTCTGTCCCTTGCCGGTGCGTTCGCGCTGGATGTACGCGGCAAGCACGCCGATGGCCGCATGCATGCCGGTGCCGGTGTCGCCGATGGTGGGTCCGGGCTTGAGCGGGGGCGAACCGGGAAAGCCGGTAAGCGCCATCGCGCCGCCGGCAGCCTGCGCAATCATGTCGAAGCTTTTGTACTTGCTGTAAGGGCCGTGCGTGCCAAAGCCCTTGATGGTCAGGTAGATGAGGCGCGGATTTATTTCGCGCAGGCGATCGTAGCCAAGGCCGAGGCCTTCGAGCGTGCCCAGCGAAAAATTTTCGGCCAGCATATCGACTTGCTTGACCAGGTCGATGAACATCGCGCGGCCCTTCTCGCTCTTGAGGTTGAGCGTGATGCCGCGTTTGTTGGCGTTGAGCAGGATGAAGTAGTACGAATCGACCCCCGGCTTTTCGGTGAGCAGCCAGCGGCCCTGCTCGCCCATCTTTGGCGACTCGACTTTGATCACGTCCGCACCGAGCCACGCGAGCATCTCGGTGCACGAGGTGCCGGCCTCGAATTGCGTCAGGTCCAGAACTTTGACCCCGGTCAGCGCCTTTTCCATTACCGCCCTCCTGCCGCGCGCACGCCCGGCGACGACGAGGATCGTCCAAGCCGCGCGCCGTTACCTGATCTAGCGCCAGCAGCGGCGCCGCGGCAAGCTTGGGCAGGGGTGACCCCTGCACCCACCGTTAAGGCCGCGCTCCGTTGTCGCGCGCGGCGACTGCAAACGGCTTAATACCGCGGTGCCGTCGCCACGGCCGCGGGTGGGGTTAAATCTTCGGCTCCGGTCTGGTAGAAGTCATGATCAGCGATCGAAGCGTCGGCTCGCACGCAATGGCAGACACCGCACTATCGAAGCTCGCGCGAATCCGCGAGGAACTGAACCGGATGTTCCTCGAACGAATCGATTTGATCGACGGCGCAATCGTCGCGATGCTGTCGGCGAATCACGTTCTGATAATCGGGCCGCCGGGAACGGCGAAATCGATGCTGGCCGACGAACTGTGCCGGCGAATCGAAGGGGCGAACTATTTTCAGTGGCTGCTGACGAAGTTCAGCACGCCGGAGGAAATTTTCGGCGCCGTGAGTTTGAAGGGACTCGAAGAAGACGATTACCGCCGCGTCACCACGCACAAACTGCCCGAGGCGCACATCGCGTTCCTCGACGAAATCTTCAAAGCCAACTCCTCGATCCTCAACGCACTGTTGACGATCATCAACGAGCGTATTTTCCACAACGGGCGCGAGCGCGTCGCGGTGCCGCTGATTACGATGTTCGGCGCGTCGAACGAACTGCCCGACGAGGACGAACTGACCGCGCTTTACGATCGCTTCATGCTGCGCTTCATGGCCGATTACATCACCGAGGAGCACGGCTTCATCCGCATGATGGCGGGCGGTCCGCAGCCGGCGCGGACGACGCTTAAATTTGCGGAGCTCGACGAGCTGCGCGCGGCGGCGGCGGCGGTCAAGGTGCCGGGCGCGATCCTCGAGGCGATTGCGCAAATCAGGCGCGAACTCGCGCGCGAGCAAATCGTCGTTTCGGACCGGCGCTGGAAAAACTCGCTCGGCATTTTGCGCGCGCACGCAATCGTCGCCGGACGCACCGCGGTGGTTGAAGACGATCTTATGTTCCTCGCGCACGTCCTGTGGAAAGACCCCGAAGAGCGGCCCAAGGTGGCCGAGACGCTGCGCCGAATCGTCAGGGGATACGAAGACAAGCTGCAGGAACTGGTGTTCGAGAGCCGCGAGCTGCGCGAATACGCCGACGGCGCGTGGGAGAGCGAGGAGCTGCGGCGGCGCGCGCTGACCGAGGCGAATGCGAAACTCGCCAGCATCGCGGCGCGTTTCGACGTGCTGCTGAAGGAGGCGTCGGACTCCGGCCGGGCGGTCGCCAACGCGGAGCGGATGCGCCTCGAGGTCAAGGACATTCAGCAAGCCGTGTTCCGCAGAAGCGTCGGCGATTAGAAATTCATGCCGGTCGAAGAATCAACGCCGGCGATCGTGCTTCGCGCGCGCGACTACGCCGAGTCGGATCGAATCGTCACGCTGCTGACGCTGCACGCCGGCAAGCTCAGCGGCATCGCGAAGGGCGCCAAGGCGTCGCGGCATCGCTTCGAGCGCAAGCTCGAACCATTTACGCACGTCGTCCTGCACTACCGCCGGCGGCCACACGGGCAGTTGGTGTTTATCACGCGCGCCGAAGCGGCCGACCTGCCTCAACACGTGCTCGACGACGACCTCGCCAAGATCGCGCTGGGCAGCTACATGCTCGACCTCACCGACGCGCTGACGACCGAGGAGGGCGAAGCGGCGGATGCGTATCGGGTGTTGTCGGAAGGACTCGGCGCGCTGAGCCACCGGTTTGCAGACGCGGCGCTGCGCCAGGCTTTCGAGCTGCGGCTGCTGGGATGGGCCGGCTTCGGACTCGAGTTTACGCGCTGCCGCATATGCGCGAGCGCCAACGGCGTCAACGGCGCGGCGGTTTATTTCGTGGTGTCGCGCGGCGGGGTCGTGTGCGCAAAATGCCGGCCTTCGGTGGCGGAGGGCGCGATCAAGCTGTCGAGCGGCGCCGCCGCAATTCTCGCGCGCCTGGGGACGGCGCCGATGGACGATTCGCCCGGCTCGGAGGCGGCGGGACCGGACGGTGCGCTCGCGCTGGCGCGGTTCATCGGATCGATCGTGGATCGGCGGCTGCGCAGCCAGGAATTTCTCGATTCAGTTTTGTCGGGCGCGGGCAAAGAGTGAAAAACTGAAATTATCCGCCGGTTTCGCGCGCCGGAGATTCTCCGTACACCACTTCGGGATCGCGGTAGCGGCCGCTTTCATGCTCGATCACAACGATACCGCAGTTGGGCGGCACGTGAGCGTTTTCCCACTTGCCGGTCACGTGCGCCCACACCGATCGCATCACGCCGCCATGACTGACGATTACGATCTCCTCGCTGGGATATTGCCGGGCTACGCGATCGAGAACCGGAGCGACGCGCCTGAGCACGTCTTCATGACTCTCGCCGCCCGGCGCGCGCCACACCCATGAGCGCTTCGGATCGAAGCTGGGATCGTTGGCGACCGACTCGTACGGCTGTCCGGCGAGCTCGCCAAGACTCTGCTCGCGGAACTCCGCCTCGTATTCGATCGGGATGCGCAGTTCCCCGGCGATGATGAGGCCGGTCTCGCGGGCGCGCGCGAACGTGCTCGCAATCACCAGCGTCGGCTGAAACTTCAGCTTGATTCTGAGCGCGGCCTCGCGCGCCTGGCGGCGGCCAAGCTCGGTGATTTTCGTGTCGGCGGAGGTGGTGAAGCGCCGAATCGCGTTGCCTTCGCTCTCGCCATGACGAACCATTATCAGCTTGCCCATAGGGTCGAAAGTCTCTCCGAAAATTCAGTTTGGCGCCAACGAAACGATACGGTTGCTCAGGTCGTGGGCTTGTCGCCGCCGCCGCCGACAGCTTTGGCAAACGCGCGGAACGGTTCGAGCAGATCGATCGGCAACGGAAAGACGATGGTGGAATTGTGCTCGCCCGCGATCTCCTTGAGCGTCTGCAGGTAGCGAAGCTGGAGCGTGACGGGACTCTTGCTCATGATCTCCGCCGCCTCCGAGAGCCGCTGCGCGGCTTGGAATTCACCTTCCGCCGCGATCACCTTGGCGCGGCGCTCGCGCTCGGCCTCGGCCTGCGCCGCGATCGCGCGCTGCATATCCTGCGGGAGATCGATATTTTTCAACTCGACGAGCGTGACCTTCACGCCCCACGGCTCGGTTTGCGAATCGACGATTTCCTGGATGCGCGCGTTGAGCTTGTCGCGCTGGCTGAGCAACTCGTCGAGTTCGGTCTGGCCGCCGACGGAGCGCAACGTGGTCTGCGCCAGTTGCATCGTGGCGAACAGGAAATTTTCGACCTCGGTGACCGCGCGCGAGGGATCCACGACCCGAAAGTACAGGACCGCGCTGACCTTGACGGTCACGTTGTCCTTGGTGATCACGTCCTGCGGCGGGATGTCCAGCGTAACGGTCCGCAGATCGATTCGCATCATCCGCTCGATCACGGGGATCACGAAGATCACGCCCGGCCCGCGATAAGGAGTGAGCCGGCCGAGACGAAAGACTACGCCGCGCTCGTACTCGTTGAGGATTTTGAGCCCGCTCAAAATGAAAATTGCAACGATGAAGACGACTACGCCTATTCCGCTCGCCATCACGATTCTCCTTCGCCCCCAAGCGCGCGAGGCTGGTTGATGTTCTACGTTGTCCTCCGAACCCTCCGGAATTTTCCAAACTTCACGGCAACTTCTGCACTTGCAATTCCAAACCGTCGATCGACTTGACGCGAGCGCGCGCGCCGGGGCTGAGCGCGTCGGTGCTGACCGCGCGCCAAATCTCGCCATGAACAAACACTTTGCCCGGCGCGCCGGGAGCGATCGCCTCGCGCACCTCGCCGACCTCGCCGACCAGGCCTTCCGCGCCGGTGGTCGAGCGGCGGCGGCGCTCGCGGGCCACGATGTATCCGATGCCGAGGATGATCAGCGTCAGCGCCGCGGCCGCGCCATATATAATGTCGCGATCGACCACCAGGTTGGTCTTCGAAGTGTCAATCAAAAACAGCGAGCCTATGACGAACGCCGCAACGCCGCCCAAGCCGAGGATTCCATAGCTGGTGACGAAGGCTTCGGAGATCAGCAATCCAACGCCGAGAAAAATCAACAGCAAGCCGGTGAGATTTACCGGCAGGACCTGGAACGACGCCAGCGCGAGCAGCAGGCAAATCGCGCCGGCAACGCCGGGAAAGATGACTCCCGGATGCGCGAACTCGAAGTACAGGCCGATCAGTCCCGCCATCAGCAGCAGATAGACGATGTTGGGATCGGCCAGGGTGTTGAGCAGTTGCTGGCCGGGCGTCATTCGCACGCGGCGCACGGTGGCATCGGCCAGCGCGAGCGTCACGGTGTGGCCTGCGACCTGGACCTTGCGCCCGGTGGCTTGCGTCAGCAGGCTGCGCAGGTCGGGCGCGACGATATCGACGACGTTCTTGGCCAGCGCCTCGCGCTCGCCGATCGCAACGCTGCGGCGGACGGCCTGCTCGATCCAATCCTGGTTGCGCCCGCGCTGCTCAGCGATCGTGCGTGCAAAGGTCGCCGTGAAATTCTCGATCTTCTGACCCATCACGCCCTTGATGTCCTCTCCGCCCTCTTCGATCGGATGAGCCGCACCGATTGTAGTTCCAGGCGCCATCGCGGCTACGTTCGCAGCTTCGGTGATGAAGGTGCCGGCGGACGCGGCGCTGGCGCCTGACGGCGCGACGTACACGATTACGGGTACGGGAGCGGCCAGGATGTCCTTGACGATCTTTTCGGCGGAAGTGAGAAGGCCGCCCGGCGTGTCGAGCTCGATCACCAGGGCGCTTGCCCCTCCCGCGTTTGCGGACGCGAGCGAATCCTCGATGTAGGACGCGGTGGCGGGATTGATCGAGCCGTCAATCGTGATCAGTTGAACCCACGGCGGATGCGCAGCCGATTTCGCGGGCGCGGCGGCGGCAAGTATTCGATCCGATGCGAGCGATCCGATCGCGATCGTTAATGCCGCGATGGCGACGAAGCTTAAGCGCAGGCTCACGAGCCGGAACCCGCGCGGCGCGGAATCGGCATCCCGAGAAATTTCATCACTTCCTGAATATCGGCCCACACCAGCCGTTTGTCGCTCGGGTTGCGCAGCAGGTAGGCGGGATGAAACGTGGGCATGAATCGAATGCCGCGGAAATCGTGCCAGTTGCCGCGCAGCTTGCTGATGGGCGTCTTCACTTTCAGCACGGCCTGCACGGCGAAGGCGCCCAGCCCGATGATCGCGCGCGGACGCACGAGCTCAATCTGGCGAAAAAGAAACGGCTCGCACGCGGCGACTTCGTCGGGTTCGGGATTTCGATTGTCGGGCGGCCGGCACTTGATCACGTTGCAGATGTACACCTCGGCGCGGCGGATGCCCATGCCGCGCTCGATGATGTCGGTCAGCAATTGACCGGCGCGGCCGACGAACGGCTCGCCGCGGGCGTCCTCGTCGGCGCCGGGCGCCTCGCCGACGAACATCAACTGCGCGTTGGGATCGCCGACCCCGAAGACGAGATTGATACGGCGCGGCGCCAGCTTGCATCGTTGGCAATCTCCGATGAACTGGCGCAGCTCGTCGAGCGTCGTGGATTTTTCGAGTCCGGGATATTTCGAGAACAGTTCGGCGGGCACGAGTGCGTCGTCGGTCCTGCCGGCTTCGGGCACCGAATCGGCTGCAGGCGCCGGCGCGGTGAGCGCGTGGCGCGCGGCCCCGGGCGCCGGCGCGGGAAGTCCTTCCATCCCCTCCTCGCGCAACTGCTCGACGTAGTCGCGGATCGTGGCGACCAGCGTGCGACGATCCGGCGGCGACGACGCGTCCATTCGAAAGCTATCTGACGGCGCGCAGGCGCGAGGATTTACCTGGGCGGGCGGACTTCGGTTTGGCGGCGCGGATTGCGACGATTCGATCGAGGATCAGGTCCGCGACCGCGTCCTTGGACATCTGCGGATGGCTCTGGGAGCGACCGTCGGAGCCGATTAGCGTGACGATATTGGTATCGACTTCAAAGCCGGCGCCCTCCCGCGTCACGTCGTTGGCGACGATAAGGTCGAGTCCCTTGCGTTTAAGCTTGGCGCGCGCGTTGGCTTCCAGGTCGTCGGTCTCGGCGGCGAACCCGACCAGCAGGCGCGCGCCCTTCTTCGCCGCCAGGCGCGGCATCTCGTCCGCGATCGGCTCCATCTCGAGTCGAAGCCCGCGCGCATCTTTCTTGATCTTGCCGCGCGCCAAATTCGCCGGGCGGAAATCGGCAACCGCCGCCGCCATCACCAGCGCCGTGGACCACGGAAAATTGCTGGACGTTTGACTGAGCATCCCGGCCGCAGTCACCGTGTCGATTCGTTCGACGCCGCAGGGCGTCGCCAGCGCGGACGGCCCCGCGATGATTCGCACGGCCGCGCCGCGGCGCCGCGCCGCGCGCGCGATCGCAAATCCCATCTTGCCCGACGAACGGTTGGAGACGAATCGCACCGCATCGATCGGTTCCTGGGTCGGTCCTGCCGTTACCAGAATGTTTTCGCCCGCAACGTCCTGCGCGGAGAGCATCTTTTCGATTTCCGCGACGATGATCGCCGGGTCCGCCAAACGGCCCTTGCCCTCGTAGCCGCATGCCAGTGCGCCCTCGCCGGGATCGACGATCACCGCACCGCGCGACCGCAGCCTGGCGAGGTTCTCGGCGACCGTCGGATGCTCGTACATGTGCACGTTCATCGCGGGTGCGAACGCGACTTTCGCCCGCGTGGCAAGCAACACGGTGGTCACTATGTTGTCGGCGATACCGACCGCGGCCTTGGCGATCACGTCGGCGGTCGCGGGCGCGATCACGATCGCGTCGGCGCTGTCGGCGAGTCTAATGTGGCCGATTTCAGATTCCTGCGTCAGCGAGAACGTGTCGGTGGCGACAGGATTCGAGCTGAGCGTCTGGAGCGTGAGCGGCGTGATGAACTCGGTTGCGTTACGCGTCATCATCACCCGGACGACTGCGCCGGCGTTGACCAGCAGGCGGACGAGTTCCGCAGATTTGTACGCGGCGATTCCGCCACTCACGCCGACAACGATCGTTTTGCCGCTAAGCACGCCCATCGAGCCTTGATTCTAGTGCGGCGCGCGCGTGAGCGAAACGGCCTGCGCCGCGGCCGTCAATCGTAGTATTCAAGCCCGAGATGCGTGATGAGGTCCTCGCCGCGCATCCAGCGCAGCGTGTTCTTGAGCTTCATCAGCTGGATGAAGATGTCGTGTTCGGGATAGATGTTCGGCGCGTGCATCGGCGCCTTGAAGTAGAATGACAGCCATTCCTGAATCCCGCGCATGCCGGCGCGACGGGCCAAATCGAGAAACAACACGAGGTCGAGCACCAGCGGCGCCGCCAGGATCGAATCGCGGCACAGGAAGTTGATCTTGATCTGCATCGGATAGCCGAGCCATCCGAAGATATCGATATTGTCCCAGCCCTCTTTGGAGTCGCCGCGCGGCGGGTAGTAGTTGATTTTCACCGAGTGGAACACGTCGCTGTAAAGCTGCGGATGCAGCTCGGGCTGAAGGATCTGGTCCAGCACCGACAGCTTGGTCTCTTCCTTGGACTTGAACGAGCCGGGATCCTCCAGCACCTCGCCGTCGCGATTACCCAGGATGTTGGTCGAGAACCATCCCGACATCCCCAGCATGCGAGCCTTCAGCCCGGGCGCGATCAGCGTCTTCATAAACGTCTGCCCGGTCTTGAAGTCCTTGCCGCAGACGGGGAGGTTGGTCTCGCGCGCGAGTTCCAGCAGCGCGGGCGTGTCGGTGGTCAGGTTGGGCGCGCCGTTTGCGTATGGGATTCCCATCTTGAGCGCGGCGTAGGCATAGATCTGGCTTGGCGCGATTTCGGGATCATTGTTGGCGAGCCCGGCCTCGAAGGCTTTGAGCGTCTCATGGACCGCCGACGGGAGATGGAACACCTCGGTCGAGCCGCACCAGACCATCACCGTGCGCGCGACGCCGGTGCGTTTCTGGAACTGCCGGATGTCATCCATCAGCATCACAGCCTTGTCCATCTTGGTGCGCGCTTCCTTCAGATTGGGGCCGCGGATGTTGCGCACGTAGTCCTGGTCGAACACCGCCTCCATCGGATGAATTTTTTCCAGCGGCGCGCGCACCTGCTCCAGCAGCGCGGGGTCGAGGACCGCCGCGTTGCGCGCCGCTTCGTAGGCGCTGTCTTCGTAAATGTCCCATCCGCCGAATTCGAGATCTTCCAGCTTGGCGAGCGGCACGAAGTCCTTGATCAGCGGCGTGCGTCCCTCGGTGCGCTTGCCCAGGCGAACGGTGGCGAGCTGGGTCAGAGATCCGATCGGCGCGCCCAGACCGCGCTTAACCGCCTCGACTCCGGCGATGAAGGTCGTGCTGACTGCGCCGATGCCGGGCAGCAGCACGCCGAGCTTGCCGTCCGCGGGCGCGATTCGGACGGTATCTTTTGTCGTCAAACTTCAGGCTCCTCGGCGTCAGCCCTTTCGAAACCGCGAGGGGTATTCGGCGCCGAAGGTTTGCTCGGGATGGAGCACGCGAGCGCGCTCGATCAGGACCTCTTCGGTCTCGGGAATCTTGGGGTCCGGGATGCAGCAATCGACCGGGCAAACCGCCGCGCACTGCTCCTGGTCGAAGAAGCCGACGCATTCGGTGCATTTGTCGGGGACGATATAGTAGAGGTCGTCCTTGATCGCGGGCGTGGTCGCGCCGTTAAGCTCCCATTGCGCGCCGCCTTCGTAAATCGCGGTGTTGGGGCATTCCGGCTCGCACGCACCGCAGTTAATGCATTCTTCTGTTATTACCGTGGCCATTTTCGAGCTCCAAATCCGGTCATTGTTGATCTAGCTTGCCGCGCCTGGGCGGCGACGAGACGACAGGACCAAACCGCAACAATATCGGCGCGCGGCAGGCCGAGCAAGTATTTCATGCTGTTGGTTGTCAACCGTCCGCGGCGTTTGCAATCCGCCGTGCGAGTTCCATGAACGCCACGCTCGCAGGATGCTCGGGTTTGGCGATCGTTATCGGCATGCCGTCGTCGCCGGCCTGGCGCACCTCGGGATAGATCGGGATCCTCGCGAGCAGCGGGATCCCTTCCTCGGCGGCCATCCGCTCGCCGCCGCCGTGGCCAAAGAGTTCGTCGCGCTCGCCGCAATCCGGACAGACGAAATAGCTCATGTTCTCGACCACGCCGAGAATCGGACAATGCACCTGCCGAAACATCTTGATCGCGCGCGTCGCGTCGAGCAGCGCAACGTCCTGGGGCGTCGTCACGATCACGGCGCCGTCGAGCGAGACTTGCTGCGCGAGCGTCAACTGCGCGTCGCCGGTGCCGGGCGGAAGATCTACCACCAGAAAATCCTGGCTGCCCCACAGCGTGTCCTTGAGAAATTGGCGCACCGCCCCCATCACCATCGGTCCGCGCCAGATAACCGGTGCCTTCTCGCCCATGAAAAATCCGATCGAGATCAGCTTCACCCCGTACTTTTCGATCGGAAAGAAATTCTGTCCGCCCGCCGGCTTGGGCCGCTCGTCGCCAGCCTTGAACATCATCGGTACCGACGGCCCGTACATGTCGGCGTCCAGCAGACCGACGCTGAGCCCCAATCGCGCCAGCGCCACCGCAAGGTTCGCCGCGACGGTGGATTTGCCGACTCCGCCCTTGCCGCTTCCCACCGCGATTATGTGCTTGGTGCCTTCCAGCCGCACCCGGCCGGTTTTTTCGCCCAGCTCGGCTTCGATTCGATGCACCCTGAGCTCGACGCTGGGCACCCCTAGGTCGTGCGTGAGCGCGTGATGGATTCTTCCGGCCAGCTCGCGGATCACCTCGTCGCGCTCGGTGACCTGTCGAATCGTGATCGCGCAGCCGCCGCTTTGCGCGGGCCGGACATCCTCGACGATTCCAAGCGCAACGATGTCGGCGGCGTAACCGGGATACTTTACGTGTCCGAGCGCCTCGATAACCGCATCGTCTGGTACCTGTCGTGCCACTAATAAAATTATCGCAGATGCATTAGCCCGTCGAAAGCAGCGCGCGACGGCGCCGCCGTACCTTGTGCGCTATGGCCGCTCCTGCCCGTAGTCCCACGAGATCGTCCGCGCCGGCTTGAAGCTCACCACCACGACCTTGTTGCCCTTGAGCGACTTCGCGTACGCCTTGCCGAGTTTCTTGCCCAGGTACTCGACCGCCATCCGCTCCGTGCGTTTGTCGTCGATCTTTTCCTCGAGCGTGGCGCGTCCCTTCAGCACCACCGTCTTGTAGGGCGCCTTCTTGGTATCGACCACCAGCGTCACGCGCGGATCGCGCACCAGGCATTTGTATTTGAACGACTGCGCTGCGGTGTGGAAAACGATTTGCCCGCCGGCGTACTCGAACCAGGTCGGCACCGCGTGCGGCCCGCCGTCGGGCGCGGTAACCGCAACCACCGCGACGATCGGTTTCTTGAGCAGCTTCTCGATATCTTTTTTCTTCATCGGCATGGGGACGAGGTCTCCTGTGGCGGCGCGGCTTGGAAGTGAGCGAAAAGTTAAACAGTGAAAAAGTGAGAACTCATTTGCCCTTGAAATTCGGCTTGCGCTTCTCGCGAAAGGCGCGGATGCCCTCGCGCACGTCCTCGGACGGATTCGTGATCATCACGTTGAGCGCGGCGTCCTCGAGCGCATTCTCGAGCGTCATCTCGCGCTGCTTGTACATCATGCGTTTGGCCAATCTTATTGCCAAGGGCGGTCCTTCCGCGAGCCGCCGCGCGAAATCGTTCACTCGCGCCTCCAGTTCCGCGTGCGGCACCACTTCGGTAACCAGCCCGAGTTCGAGCGCCGTCTTGGCGTCGTAAACTTCAGACAGCAGCGTCATCTTGAGTGCGCGATCCAGTCCCATGAAGCGCGGGAAAAGGTACGCTCCGCCTTCGTCGCACAGCAGCGCGAACTTGAGCGCGGTGTCCCCCAGCCGCGCCTGGTCCGACGCGATTCTGAAATCGCACGAAAGCGCGAGCGTCAGGCCGCCTGCCACCGCCGCGCCGTTAATCGCCGCGATCACGGGTTTGTCGAAGCGATGCAACGACAGCACCAGCTGATGGAACCCTTCGCGCATCTCGAGCATGTGGCCCATCGGATGCCCGTGGAATCGCGAATGGCTCTCGGGCGCGCCGCTGATATCGCCGCCGGCGCAGAACGCGCGTCCGCTGCCCGTGATGATCAACACGCGGACCTCGTCGTCCTGGCGCGCGAGATCGATCGCCGCGCACATTTCCTTGACCATCGTCTCGTTGTACCCGTTCATCCGCTCGGCGCGGTTGATGGTGATTTTCGCGACGTGGTCGCGCGCATCGTAGATGATCGTCTTGAAGTCCATCGGGGAAATGACCTCCGTAATTAGCCTCTCTCTGACAGGAAGGTGTCACAGACATACGGCCGAGCCTCCGGCGCGGGTGAGGGTCCGCTTACAAGGATTCTCCTCCTCGAACAAGCAGAGGGGGCGAGAGCGCTATCTGCCCTTGAAGGTCGGCGGGCGCTTCTCGAGAAACGCTTTGACGGCCTCGCGATGGTCCTGGGTCAGGCCGGTCATAATTTGCCCCCACGCCTCGCGATCGAGCAGCTCGTTGAACTCGTGATTGATCGCCGCGTTGAGATTCGCCTTCATATATGAATAGGCAATCGACGGACCGTTGGCGATCCTCGACGCTATCGCATGCACCTCGTCGCGGTACGACGCCGACGGCACCACGCGATTTGCCAATCCGATTCGCAATGCCTCGTCGGCGCCGATCACGTCGGCCAGAAAATATAATTCGCGCGCCTTGGCCGACCCGACCAATTGCGTCAGCGACCAGGTGCCGCCGTAATCACCCGAGAAACCGACCTTGGCGAACGCCGTGGCGAAACGCGCCGTGTCGGACGCGATCCTGATGTCGCACGCCATCGCCAGGCTCAGTCCCGCGCCGGCCGCCGGTCCGTTGACCGCTGCGATCGTCACCTTCGCCATCTCGTGCAGCATCTGCGACGCTTCTTCGCCGCGCCGCAGTCCCGCCACCAGATCCTCTATCGTCTGCGCCGCGCCCGCTGCGCCGGCGCCCTCGTTGCGTTCGCGCATCCCGCCGATATCTCCGCCGGAGCAGAATCCGCGCCCGGCGCCGGTCAGCACGACGGCGCCTATCTCGCGATTGGTCGCGGCGCGCCTCAGGTTGTCCACCAGCCCGCCCATCATCTCGGCGCTCAGGGCGTTGAGCTTGTCGGGCCGATTCATCGTGAGGTAAAGGACGCGGTCTTTCAGTTCCGTGAGCAGATGGTCTGCCATTTTTTGGCCTCCAAAAATCCAGGTTCGACTCTGGTACTACTTCACGTCCGCCAATCTGTCGAGCGCCGCCGCGACCGCCTGCGTGCCGTCGAGATCGTGGCCGAGCGCGGCGGCCGCGTTGAACATCGAGGCCATCAGCGAAAGTCCGGGCAGCGCCAGGCCCGATTCGCGCGCCGCCTCGACCACCAGGCGCAGGTCCTTGCGAATCAGCTTGATAAAGAACCCGGGCCGATAATCGCCGGCGATTATTTTGGGACCGAGATTCGACAACTGCCACGACCCGGCCGCGCCCGCGCCTATCGCCTCGACCACCCGCGACGCATCCAGACCGCCCGCTTGCCCGAACTTGATCGCCTCGGCCGCCGCCTCCAGCGCGAGCGCGACCGCGATTTGATTGGCAAGCTTGGTCATCTGGCCCGCGCCCGACGCGCCCATGTGCGTTACCCGCCGCCCAAGCAGCTCGAACAGCCCACGGGCACGCCCGAACGCCAGCGCTTCCCCGCCAACCATGATCGCGAGCGTGCCGTCGCGGGCGCCGACGTCGCCGCCCGACACCGGCGCATCCAGGTAATCGACGCCGGCCCGCTTCAGCCGCGACGCGATCGCGCGCTCCGCCATCGGCGAAATAGTGCTCATATCGACGACCAGTTGCCCGGCGGCCAGCGCGGGTTCGATCTTCGCGACCGTCGCCTCTACGTCGGGCGTGTCGGGCACCATGATGAACACCGCTTCCGCGCCCGCGACGCACGCAGGCGCGTCCGCGGCGACGATCGCGCCGTCAGGGGCGAGCGCTCGCGCCTTGTCGGCTGAGCGATTGAAGACGCGGACGCGATTGCCCGCGCCGATCAATCGTCGCGCCATCGGCGCGCCCATTATTCCGGTTCCGATCCATCCGATTTCCATGCGTGACGCTCCGCAGACGAATAACTGAGGCGCCTCTTTCCATCTGTCGTTCTGAACGCAGTAAAGAATCCCGGATCCGGAATTCTTCGCTACCGCAGCTTTCGCTTAGAATGACACAAAAAAAGAACGACCGCGCCGACCGGCTTTATGTTCACGGCTCGGCCGCGCGAGCCGGATGCGAAAATCTGCTTGAATGGGCGGCTCCGGCTGTTCTATATGACAAGTGTTGGGGATCGCAGCCGCCGGCTGACGCTCGTCGTGGACGCGGCCAGGCGCGCATCGCGCGGTCCCCATCGGAGGCACCAATGGATTTCAATTTCAGCGCCGAAGACGAGGCGTTTCGCCAGGAGTTTCGCAGCTGGCTCCATGCCAACCTGCCCAAGGCGGCCAAGGCCGGAGACGGCGGCGACTCCATGCGCGAAGAAACCCGCGAAGACAGCCCGGACGACTGGAAGCGACGGGTCGAGTGGCACAAGAAGATGCACGCCGGCGGATGGGTCGGAATCAGCTGGCCCAAGGAGTACGGCGGACGCGGCGCGACGCTCACCCAGCAAATCATTTACAACGAGGAGCTCGCGAAAGTTGACTCGCCGGTGCTGGTCAACGGACTGGGCATCATGCTGGCCGGTCCGACGATCATTCATTGGGGCACCGAGGAGCAGAAGCAGCGCCACGTTCCGAAAATTCTTTCGGCCGACGAGCTCTGGTGCCAGGGATATTCCGAGCCCGACGCCGGCTCCGACGTGGCCAGCCTGAAGACGCGCGCCATCGAGGAAGGCGACTACTTTATCGTCAACGGCCAGAAGGTCTGGACCTCCGACGCGCATCACGCGGACATGTGTCTCCTGCTGGTCCGCACCGATCCCGACGCGCCCAAGCATAAGGGGATCAGCTACATCCTGGTTGACATGCACAGTCCCGGCGTGGTCGTGCGCCCGCTGGTGCAGATCACGGGCGACGCGAATTTCAACGAAGTCTTCTTCGAGGACGTGAAGGTGCCGAAGAAGAATCTTATCGGCGAGAAAAACCAGGGATGGCAGGTCGCAATCACCACGCTGATGTTCGAACGGTCGGGAATCGGCGGCGGCCGCGACCTGATGGCCCAGGTCAAGGAGCTGGTCGAGCTGGCCAAGACGATCCGCAGCAACGGACACACGGCGTGGGAAGATACCAGCGTGCGCCAGCGGCTGAGCGGTTTCGCGTGCGAGGCGGCCGCGCTGCGCTACACCGGCTTTCGGCAACTGACGCGCCGGCTCAAGGGTCTGCCGCCGGGGCCCGAGGGCTCGCTGCTCAAGCTGTGCAACAGCGAACTTAACGTGCGCATCAACAATTTCGCGATGGAGATACTGGGGCCGTACAGCCAGATGGAATTCAACGCGCCGTATGCGATGGACAAAGGCAGGTGGTCGTATCGGATGCTGGCATCGCGGGCGCTGACGATCGCCGGCGGCACCAGCGAAATCCAGCACAACATCATCGGCGAGCGCGTGCTCGGATTGCCCAAGGGCTAGCCGCTTTCCAACCGAGCGGTAATCGAACAAGGGCGGCCCGGCGGCGGGTCGCCCTTCTTCTTTTGGGAATGGAAAGCAGTGGAATTGTTTCGAGCAAGGAGTGCACGCGCGGCTACTGCCCGGTTCCTGACAGGTTCACCGTTCGCGGCCCGCTCGAGCCGTTGTTGTTGACCGTGAGGAGACCAGCGCGCAATCCCTTTGCGGTCGGAGTGAAGACCACCGCATAGGTGCATTTCTTTTTTGGCTTCAGCGCCCCGCCGCAGAGCTTCGAGAGCGCAAAATCGCCAGTCACCTGCGCACCGATCAGCAGTATCGACACTTTACCGGCGTTGTGCGCGGTTATTTTTTTTGCGTTGCTCTTCTTGCCCATCTTCGCGGCAAAAGTCGCGGAGCTTGGCGAGACAGCCAGCGCCGCGGCTACGGTCGGCATCGGCGTCGGCGTGAACGTCGCTGTTGCAGTGGGCGTCGCGGTGCCGGTGGCGGTCGCGGTATGCGTCGAAGTTGCCGTCGCAGTCGCGGATGCGGTCGGCGACGCGGTCGGCGACGCGGTATGCGTCGCGGATGCGGTCGGCGACGCGGTCGGCGTAGCGGTCGCGGTGCGCGTCGAAGTTGCCGTCACGGATGCTGTCGGAGTCGGGGTTGCGGAAGGCGTGGCGGCAGGCGTTGGCGACGGCGTCGTGCCGGGCGATCCCTCGCCGGCGAGCTCAAATATCCCGCGCCCGTGGGTTGCGGCGAAGACCACGCCGCTCAAATTCTGCTCGATATCGAAAACTGCGACTGCAGGAATCACCCCGAGGTTGAACGGCGCCCAAGTCGCTCCTGCGTCGGTCGTTCTGAAAATACCAATGTCGGTCGCGGCCAGCACGGTGTTCGCCGTGGGGTCATTGCGATCGACCAGCAATCGCAACACCGGAACGTCGGGCAGCGCGTTGGCGGGCGGCGGACTCTGGAGGTTCGGATTGCCGTCGGCCTGCGTCCATGAACCGCCGAAGTCAGTCGTCACGAAAATGTGACCGATGCCGGTAGCCGAGGTGAACCCCGAAAGGCTCAGGTAGGCGACGCTGTAATCGAACGGGTCAACCGCAATTCCGGTCGCCTGCGTGGAAGTCGGGAACACGATTGGCGGCAGTTGCGAGGTCTTGTCGGTCCATTGCGCGCCTTCGGGCTGGCCCGCGCTGACCTGGAGGTCGGCCTGGTCGGTGGTGAAGATTTTGAACGGCGTGGGACGAAAGGTCGTGCTGGTCTCCATCGAGAGCGCGTACGCCTTGGTATGGTCGGAAGGCGCGATCTCGAGATCCTCGAGCGCGCACGCGCCGCTGTTGCATCCGCCGGTCAAATCCTGAGTCGTTTGCCGCGCCCATGTCGCCATCGCGTCATTCGACACGTACACCGAATGCGCGCCGAACAATACGCGCTCGGCCACGGCCGGATCGCTCGCCAGCGGCGGATAGTAGGCGGCGCCGCCGTCGCCCGCCGTCGCCATCGCAGTCTGCAGTGCCGCGCTCGAAGCGGCAGAATTGAAAGTGACTCCGCCATCGGTCGAGCGCGAAACCCATGGTCCGACCGAGGTGGTCGCGAACGTATGATAGGCAAACAGCGGGTTGACCGTGTCGAAGAGCGCCAGTCCGCCGTCGAGATTATCCACCTCCGTCCAGCTCGACGCCGGCGGCTGCGCCGCCGCGAAGCGCGCGGTGCCGTTGTCCTGAAATCCCGCAATCGCCACTGCGCTGTTCGTTGGATGAGGACCGACCGAGTCCGCTTGCGCGGCGCTGATACTCGCGTTGAGGGCGGCCCAGTTCAGAGTGCCGGCGTCGAAGCGATAAAGCCCGCCGTCGTTGCCGAGATAGAAGCTGTGCGCGCTTGCGGGATCGAACGCGATCGCGTGTTGATCCGAATGCGTTCCGCCGCTCGGCGCGAGCGAAGTCCAATTGCTCCCGGCGTTGATCGAGCGGTAGATTCCGACGCCGCCGAACACGATAGTTGCGCCGGTCGTGTCGGCGGGATCGATCGCCAGCGCCTGGTCGAAGAACGACTCGGAAAAGTTGCTCGAGTTGGACCCGTCGATAGTCGCGGCGCCGACCGTCGCGCTCGGCACCGACGCCTTGGTCCAGCTGACTCCGTCGTTGGCGGATTTGTAGAATCCCGCGAACTCGATACCGTCAGCCGCGCCGATCATCGCATACGCAACGCCATCGGCGGCGGCGACGCTCGCCCGGCCGACGCCGCCGCTCAAGTTGGGCAGGCGGGCCGGAGTCCAGCTGAATCCGGAATTCGACGAGCGGAACACCCCGACTCCGAGGATCGATACCAGAACGGCGGTCGGTGACGCGGGATCGATCACCACGGACTCTGCCGGACATGGATCGCTGGTGAAGTACGGACATGCGCCGAAGGTCCCCGCGGGATAAGGAATCCAGGACTCGCCGCCGTCGGCTGAACGCCATAGGCCGTTTTGACTGAAATCGCCCTCGACCCACGACGCGTCCGCCCGGTTCGCGCTCGAGCCGTAGGTTACTGCCGCATAGATTGTTCGCGGCGTCCGCGTGGTATCGACCGCGATTGAGGCGATCGACGCGTGCGCGAAGTTGCTTGCGCCGAGTTGCGCCCAAGTATTGCCGAGATCGCTCGAGACGAACACTCCCTCGCCATAGTATGAATCGGCCGAGCCGTTGCCTTCTCCACTGCCAACGTACAGCGTTGGATTTGGACTGGTGCTGGCGTCGAGCGCGAGCGCGCCGACCGACAGCGTGGGCTCGAGATCGAATATCGGTACGAATGCCGCGCTTGCATTGGCGCGCATCCACACTCCCCCGTCGCCGGTGCCGACGAACATCCGTCCGCTCACGGTCGGGTCTGCGACCAGCGCGGTAACCCGTCCGGTCGCGCCGGTCAGTGCGCCCCCCAATGAAATTCCGCCAAAGGCCGGAACCTCGTTATTCAATGGCAGCGGACCAAGCGCGCTCCACGCGAAAGAAGCAGCCGCTTGCGTCGAGTCCGTCGCGTCCAGCGTGGCGCTTGCGACTGCTTTGCGCTCCTGCCGGCGCATCTGGCCGATCGCCACGCCATACGCGCCCGGCGGCACTCCAAAGCTCAGTCCACGCCGGCTGAGAAAGAATGCCTCGCGCGCCACCCGGTCGCGCGCGTGCATTGATCCGGACGCGTTGCGATTAGCGCGTGCCGATAGCGGCGTTGCGCTCTGCGGCAGAGACAGAATTACCCCGAGACCGGATGCGAGCAGCAGGCCCCCCGCGACGGCGAGAAGCCACGGCGAAAAACGTCTGGACAAAGCGAAGACCCCCCTTCGGCCTGCGTCCAGTAGTCACTCTACTCTCACAGTATATACGAACCAACTATATAATGAGTATTTAGTCGATTACCTATTTAGTATTGCGCCGGTCTATCTGAGTATTCCTTCGCCCATGACAGGCAGCACTTGGCCCTGCACCTCACGCTTCGATCACGGCGAGAACGAAATTGCGCTGAATCTGATCGCCGGGCTTGACCCGAAACTCCATGATGCGCCCATTGGCCGGGGCCTTGACCGGTATCTCGACCTTCATCGATTCGATCACCATCACTTCGTCGCCACGCGCGACTTGCGCCCCGCTCTCGACCGAGAGTCTCAGCACCTTGCCCACGGCGGGGCTCTTTATATCCATCGCTCAGCGGTCCTTTTCCAGGCTGTTCGGCTTCCAGCCCTTTAGCAGGCACGACGCGCGCGCACCAGTGCTCGAAGGGATGCGCCTTGTATTTTCGGGTCGTCTGGTTGTAGAGAAACTAGGTCAACGTTCGTCGGGCTTATGGGGAGAGACGGCATGAACGGTTTCGTGGCGAGTCGAACGCTCACTGAATATCCGCGCGGCGCCCATCGGTGGTCCCTGCTGATCCTGACGGTGCTCGCCTCGATTCTGGGCGCATACGACTTCCAGCTGGCTCCCTTGCTGCCAATCCTGCTCCCATACCTGCATCTGAGCCACGTCGCGTACGGCGCATTCATAACGTTTGCCGTGCTGATTTCCGGAATCTCCGCGTTTTTCGGCGGTCCGCTGGCAGACCGCTACGGCCGCGTCCTCATCATCGACATATGTCTTGGCCTGGTCACCGGCCTGTTGTTCCTGAACGTGTTGATCACGGGCATCGTCTCATTTGTGATTCTGCGCACCTCGATGGGAATCGTGGCCGGTCTGACGGCCGGCGCCCTGGCGGCGCTGGTGCGGGATATGTCGCCGCGGCTCAGCCGTGCGCTGGCCTTCGGACTGCTGACGATCGGTCCGGTCGGCGCCGCCTTCCTCGCCAACTACGTAGCGGGAACGACGCTGCCGATTTATCACACCTGGCAATCGCAGATTTGGATAATGGGATTCTTCGCGGTCGCGATGTACGTCCCGATTGTGCTGTGGCTATGCGATCTGAGCCCCGAACTGCGCATGCAGATTATGAAGACTGAAATCCAGGCGCTCGCCGCCGAGGGACGCCTGCCGTCGGCCTCCGAACTTCCTTCCGGCACCCGCGACGCCTTCAGGCGCCTGCTCGGTCATTTCGAGGTCTGGCTGCTCGTCATCGGGGTAAGCGCGAACCTGACGCTGTATTTTGCGATCCAGGGCTTCGGGCCGTTGATGTTCACCGAGGCGTTTCATTACACGCCGGCCGAAGCGGCGAAGATGAATGGATACTTCTGGCTGGCGAACCTCGCCGCCCTGGTGCTGACGGGGATAGTCTCCGATCGCCTGCAAACCCGCAAACCGATCGCGATCTTCGGCGCGGTGCTCGCCTCGATTCTGATGGCCTGGTGGATTCCAACCTTCGGTCACGCGCTGCCACACGCCACGATGGCGATGGTCGCGTCGCTGATGGGATGCTTCCTGGCGATCGGCTACGTGCCGTGGGCGGCCCAGTTCTCCGAGGCGCTCGAGGACGTCTCCCCCGCTCTGCAAGCGACCGGATGGGCCTTCTTCGGGCTGATTGCGCGCGGATGGGTCGCGATCTCAGCGCCGTTGTCTCTCTACGTCGCGGTCCATTACGGATGGGGTGAGTGGGTCAAAGTCGCGCTGGGCGGAATGATAATCTACATCATCGCGATGTCGTTCACTCGCGGCCATTCGGCGGTTGAAAAGCAAGCTCAACCCGCCCCGGCGGCCGATCCCGCAGGCGCCGGCGGCTGATTTCCCTGCTTACGGGCGCATCGTCCGCGTTCTGATTCCCAGCAGCGTGGGAACTATCTCGTACGCCTGATGCACCCAGTCGACGAGGATCGGCCGCGTATCGCGCGGATCGATTATTTCCTCGATTCCAAACGCTTCCGCGGTGCGAATCGGCGAGCGCACGGCGTTGAATTTCTCCTCTAACTCTTTTCGCAATTTTTCGGGGTCGCTCGACGCCGCCAGGTCCCGCTTGTATGCCGCTTCGATCCCTCCCTCGATCGGCAGCGAGCCCCAATCCGCCGACGGCCACGCGTAGCGCAGATTCAGCCCGGTCGTGATCCCATGGCCCGCGCCCGCCACTCCGAACGCCTTGCGCACGATGATCGCAACCAGCGGCGTCGTCGTCTGGAACAGCGCATACAGCGCGCGCACCCCGCGCCGAATCGTTCCCGCCATCTCGGCCTCGCGTCCGATCAGGAATCCCGGCTGATCGACGAAGTTCACCACCGGCAGGTGAAACGTGTCGCAAAGATCGAGGAACTTGACCATCTTGTCCGACGCCGGTCCGTCCAGCGATCCGCCAATCGAGAACGGATCGCTCGCCATCACCCCGACCGGGAATCCGTCGAGCCGCGCAAATCCCGTAACCAGCGACGGCCCGAAGAACGGCGTCATCTCGAAACAGGACTCCCGGTCCATCACCAGTTCCAGGATTCGCCGCACGTCGTAACCGTGGCGCCGATTGCGCGGCACGATGCCGATCAATTCATCCTCGCGCCGGGCGGGGTCGTCGTCGGGCGTCACCCGCGGCGGCACATTCCACACGCTTTGCGGCAAGTACGACAGGAAGCGCCGAATCTGCGCGAACGCGTCGTCCTCGCTCTCGGCCTCGTTGTCCACCGCGCCGCTGATGTGCGCGTGGATTTCGGAGCCGCCGAGTTCTTCCTTGGTCAGCTCCTCGCCCACGCCCCATTTGACCACTGGAGGGCCCGCTATAAACAACTGGCTCGACCCGCGAACCATCACCGAGAAATGCGACGCCGCCACGCGCGCAGCGCCAAGCCCCGCCACCGAGCCCATGCATCCCGCGACCACGGGCACCTCGCCCATCAATTTCACCAGCACGTCGAACGCGGGATTGGCCGGGATGTAGGTCCGTTTCATCGTGTCGAGCGAGCGCACGCTGCCGCCGCCGCCGGTTCCGTCCACCAGCCGCACGATCGGCAGATGCAGTTCATGCGCGAGCAGTTCCGCGTAGCCCTGCTTATTGCCGATCGACGCGTCCGCCGCACCGCCGCGCACCGTGAAGTCGTCGCCGCCGACCACCACCCGCCGTCCGTTGATTCGCCCGGTGCCGCCGACGAAGTTCGCCGGCATGATCGACGCGAGCGTCTGCCCCTCGTATTTCGGCGCGCCGGCCAGCGCTCCATACTCGTGAAAGGTTCCCGCGTCGAGCAGCCTTTCGATCCGCTCGCGCACCGTGAGCTTGCCGCCGTCGTGCTGGCGCTTGACGTTGTCGGGTCCGCCCATCCCTTTGGCGATCTCGACGCGGCGGCGGATTTCTTCGACTTCCTTTTCCCAGGACATGCGATTCTCCTGCAGGGCTGACCCCTGGCCGTTGGTGTAGTCGTGAAAAGATGCGTTGCGCAGATTTTCGCGTCTTCTCACTGCGGGTGCAGGGGCCGCAGCCCCTGCCGCCCACCGCGCAGGTGATTCTTCCTTCGTTTGCGGATGAACTAATTCAGCCTGACCCCGGCGGACTTGGCGTGCTACGTCTGCGCTATGGTCAACCGCCAGGATGTCCCGTACTCGCCCGGCTCGCCCAAAGTCGGACGACTCCTGCTCGCGGCAGAAATAATTTCTGACGGAACAAAGCTAGCGCTAGAGCGCAGCCGTCCCAAAACCACCACGAATGGTATGAATTGCTCCTTCCGGCGCCATTCGATCGCTTGTCAGATTGGCCAACTGAACCAGTGCCCAAGCGCGCGCGGGCGTTTCTCGTTCGCCTTCTTCCTGTTAGCTTCTCTTCTCACGATGACGGCCGTGCGCACAGACTCGATGACGACCACTGAGCGACGCGAATCGAGCGCGATGCCGAAACCGCGCCATGCGCTACTCACCGGATGGGGCCGCTATCCGCTCTCAGAGAGCGACATCTACCGGCCCGAGAAAATCGCCGAGCTGCAAGCGGTCGTAACCGCCGACGCGACTTCGCTAATCGCACGCGGCGCCGGCCGCGCCTACGGCGATGCGGCGCTGAACGATCAGAATCGCGTCGTCGATCTGACGCGGCTGAATCGGATGCTCGCCTTCGACCCCGCCACCGGAATCCTGCGCTGCGAGGCCGGCGTCACGATCGCGGAGTTGATCGACGTCTTTTTGCCGCGCGGTTTCTTTCCGCCGGTCACGCCGGGCACCCGCTTCGTCACGCTTGGCGGATCGATCGCCGCCGACGTGCACGGCAAGAATCACCATCGCGATTCCTCATTGGCCGCGCACGTGACCAGCTTCGACCTGATGATCGCGTCAGGCAAGGTGCTTCGATGCTCGCGCGAGGAAAACGCCGAACTGTTCCGGGCGACGGTCGGCGGGATGGGTCTGACCGGCGTGATCCTCGAGCTTGAACTGAGGATGCGGCGGGTCGAGAGCGCTTATCTCGATGGCGAGTTGATCCGCGCGGGCAATATCGACGCCGCGATCGAGGCCTTCGAGCGCACTGATTCCGAGTACGGCTATTCGGTCGCGTGGATCGATTGCGCCAGCCGGCTGGGCGCGCTGGGCCGCTCGGTGCTCAACCTCGGCAACTTTGCGACGCTGGATCGGCTGCCCCGGAACCTGGCGCAGAATCCGCTCCACGCGACGGCGCGGCCGAGCCCAATCGTTCCAATCGACCTGCCTGGATTTGCGCTTAATTCACTGACCGTCAAGGCGTTCAACGCGGTCTATTACGCCCTTCATCGCCAGACCGCGGCGCACACTATCTTCGACTATGACAGCTTTTTCTACCCGCTCGATTCGATCCGGAACTGGAATCGAATCTATGGCAAACGCGGCTTCATCCAGTATCAATGCGTGTGGCCGCCGGGCGAGAGCCGCGCGGGCCTGGTCGAAGTGCTCGAGGCGACGAGCCGCAGCCAACGCGGATCGTTTCTCGCCGTGCTCAAAAAGTTCGGTGCGCAGGACGGCCTGCTTTCCTTCCCGATGCCCGGTTATACGCTCGCACTGGACTTCCCGATGACCGACGGACTGCTGGAATTTCTCGACTCGATCGACGCGATGGTGCTCAAGCGCGGCGGCCGCGTGTACCTGGCCAAGGATGCGCGCCTCCGTGCGGAGACGTTTCGCGCGATGTATCCGAATCTCGCCCAGTGGCAGGCGGCGAAGGCCGTCGCCGATCCCGACAACCGCTTCTCGTCGAGCCTGTCGCGCAGGCTTGGGATGTGTCCCGCCTGAAAGACGGCGCAAGCGCTATCGCACGATGACCAAAGTTCTCATTCTTGGCGCCACCAGCCCGATCGCGCGCGCACTCGCGCTCCGCTTCGCATCCGACGGAGCGCGGTTGTACCTGGCCGCCCGCGACCCCGATGAGGCTCGCCGCGTTGCGGAAGATGTCAGCGTTCGCGCAGGCGTGACCGCTCTTTCCGGAACCTTCGACGCGTCGGATTTCGCCTCGCACGACGAGTTCATCCGCCGCGCCGCGGGCGCGCTCGGCGGACTCGACGGGGTCGTCGCATGCTTCGGCACGCTCGGCGACGAAGACGCGGCCCAGACCGATCCCGGCGCCGCGCTCGCCACGATTCATCAGAACTTCACCGGCGCCGTGTCCTTGATTACGCTGGCCGCCCGTCATCTCGAACAGCAACGCTCCGGCTTCATCATCGTGATCGGATCGGTCGCCGGCGAGCGCGGCCGCGCACGCAATTATGTGTACGGCTCGGCCAAGGGCGCGCTCGCGATCTTTGCGCAAGGCCTGCGCGGGCGGCTGGCCGCCAGCGGAGTGCATGTGATGACGGTGAAGCTCGGCACGGTGGATACCCGGATGACCTGGGGACGCGAGGGCGCTATCCTCACGATTTCACCCGCCAAAGCCGCCGATCTGATCTACGCGGCCTATCGCAGGCGCGCCGAAGTGGTGTACACGCCGTGGTTCTGGCGCTTCATCATGGCGGCGGTCCGGCTGATCCCCGAAAGCCGCTTCAAACGCCTCAGCTTCTGAAGATTCTCCGATTACCGGCCGGGCGGACTCGATACTCAAACAAAAGGCCCGCGAGATGCGCTCGCGGGCCTTTGTACATTCGATCCAAATGTTCGCGGATCAGTTCACCGTCCAGGTATCGCCCTTGCCCAGCAGCGCCCTCAAGTCGCCCGCGCCCTGCTTGGCCTTGGCGTCGGCGAGCTGCTGGTTGACAGCTCCGTCGTAAGTCGGCTGCGACACCGCGTAGAACACTCCCACCGGGGTCGGCAGCGGAGACTCGAAGTGTCCCAGCATGAACGCCAGCGAGAGATTGGTCTCGTCGTGCACGACGAGGTCCTTCTCCGTGACGGTTGCGCTGAGCTGTACTACCTCGGGCCGCATTCCGTTCATCCTGATTCCCTTGTCGCGATCCTTGCCGAAGATGAGCGGTTTCCCGTGCTCGAGAACCAGCTGATGGTCCGGCTTGAGCGCCTTGTCGGTGACATCGTTGAAAGCGCCGTCGTTGAAGATGCTGCAGTTCTGCAGAATCTCGATGAACGACGTGCCGCGATGCGCGTGCGCGCGCTTGAGCACCTCGCCGAGGAGCTTCTGCTCGATGTCGATCGAGCGCGCAACGAAGGTCCCGTGCGTGCCGAGCGCCACCGTGATCGGATTGAAGGGAAAATCAACCGAACCAGCCGGCGTGGACTTGGTGATTTTGCCCACTTCCGAGGTCGGCGAATATTGACCCTTGGTGAGCCCGTAGATTCGATTGTTGAAGAGCAGAATATTGATATCGACGTTGCGCCTGAGCACGTGGATCAGATGATTGCCGCCGATCGAGAGCCCGTCGCCGTCGCCGGTCACCACCCACACGTCGAGATCGGGCCGTGAAATCTTAAGCCCGGTGGCGATCGCCGGCGCGCGGCCGTGAATGGTGTGGAAGCCGTAGGTGTTCATGTAGTAGGGAAACCGGCTCGAGCATCCGATTCCCGAGATGAAGACCGTGTTCTCGGGAGCGATGCCGAACTCGGGCATGGTTTTTTGCACTGCGGCCAGAATCGCGTAGTCGCCGCATCCGGGGCACCAGCGTACTTCCTGGTCGGAGACGAAATCCTTGCGGTTAAGAACGGTTGCCATTTTCGATCAGCCCTCCAGGACCCGGTTGATGCGGTTTTCGATCTCGCTGACTTTGAACGGACGGCCCTGGATCTTGTTGAATCCGAAGGCGTCGATCAGGTATTCGGCGCGCACCAGCTTGAGCAGTTGTCCCATGTTCATTTCCGCGACCATCACCTGCTTGAAACGCTTGAGCGCTTCGCTCAAGTCGCCGGGCAGAGGATTGAGATAGCGCAGATGCACGTGCGAGACTTTCTTGCCCTTGGCGCGCACCCGCTTGACGGCTTCGCGAATCGGACCGAAGCTCGAGCCCCATCCGAGCACGACCAGGTCGCCGCCGCCGGCATCGCCGAACACTTCGATCGGCGGAATCTCGCGCGTGATACCCGCAATCTTGCGCGCCCGCGTCCGCACCATCAGCTCGTTGTTGGCCGGCGAATGGCTCACGTTGCCGGTCAGGTTTTCGCCCGACAGTCCTCCGATGCGATGCTCGAGGCCCTTGGTCCCCGGCACCGCCCACGGACGCGACAGCGTTTCGGCGTCGCGAGCGTAGGGCAGGAAACCCTCTGGGTTGGTGGCGAATTCAACTTTGATCGGCGCAAGCTTGTCCGGGTCGGGCAGCAGCCACGGCTCCGCACCGTTGGCCAACTGGCCGTCGGTGAGCAGGATCACCGGCGTCATGTACTTGACCGCGATTCGCACCGCCTCGTAGGCGCAATCGAAGCAGTCGGCCGGGGTCGAGGCCGCGATGATCGGAACTGGCGCCTCGCCATGCCGTCCGTACATCGCCAGCATCAAATCGGCCTGCTCGGGCTTGGTCGGCATCCCGGTGGACGGTCCCGCGCGCTGCACGTCGGTAATCACCAGCGGCAGCTCAACCTTCATCGCCAGCCCGATCGCCTCGGACTTCAAGTCCAGGCCGGGCCCCGAAGTCGTGGTGATTGCGATCGCTCCACCGAATGACGCGCCAATGGCCGAGCAGACGCCGGCAATCTCGTCCTCGGCCTGGAAAGTATATACGGGAAAATTTTTGTAGCCTGAGAGGTCGTGCAGAATGTCGCTGGCGGGCGTAATCGGATACGAGCCCAGAAACAGCGGACGGCCCGCCTTTACCGCGGCCGCCACGAAACCCAGCGCGGTCGCGCTATTGCCGGTGATATTGCGATAGAGGCCGGGGGCGATTTGCGCCGCAGGCACCTCGTACGAACTGGCGAACATCTCGGTCGTCTCGCCGTAATTGTACCCGGCCGTGAGCACGCGAATATTGGCCTCGATCAGCTCGGGCGTCTTCTTGAAGCGGTTCTTGAGGGAGGTGATCGTGTTGTCGATCGGCCGCTGAAACAGCCACGACAGCATCCCGAGCACGAACATGTTGCGGCATCGGAACGCCGCGCGATTGTTGAGCCCCAGCCCGTGCACCGCCAGCGACGTGAGCTTGCTCACATCGACTTCGATCAGCTGGAATTTGTCGAGCGAATGATCCGTCAGCGGATTGGTCGTGTATCCGGCGCGCTTGATGTTGGAATCGTTGAACGCCTCGCGGTCCACGATTATTACGGCGTTGGGCTGAAGATCCTCGATGTTGGTCCGCAGCGCCGCGGGATTCATCGCGACCAGCACGTTGGGCTCATCGCCGGGGGTAAAGACCTCGCTGCTTGAAAAATTCAGCTGAAAGCCGCTGACCCCGGCCAGCGTTCCCTGCGGCGCGCGGATTTCAGCGGGATAGTCGGGCAGTGTGGCGATATCGTTGCCAGCCAGCGCCGATTCGGACGTGAATTGCATCCCCGTCAACTGCATTCCATCGCCCGAGTCGCCCGCAAACCGGATGACGACATGATCGCGCTTCAGATGCGGTTTGGGCGCGGGCGCGGCGGATTCATGCGACTCGGCAGCTTGTCCAGCCGCCTCAGGTGGTACAGCCATCTCAGTCCAATCTCCTTGTGGTTAGAGCCTGATTGAAAACTACTCCGATCTCTCGAAGCCCGGCAAATATTCCAATACGCGGATTTAAAGCATAGCTAATCTAACCGAGCCATAAAAGACCCATTTTTTTTACCCGCCCGATCAGCGAATTCGAAACTCGGTGAACTCACCGGTAAAATCCAGCCAGTCTTCGCGTACCTCAGTTACGTGCGCCGACGGCGTGCCCAGATGTGCCCACGCCGCCAGCATCTGCAAATTCTCCCTGCTGCCTTCCGCGACGATTTCGACCTCGCCGGCCGGGATATTGCGCACCCATCCGGCGAGTGCGAGATCTTTCGCCTCGTCGCAAGCCGAGAATCGAAAGCCGACTCCCTGCACCCGCCCGCTGATTATCAGATGCAGCCTCGCGCGGCCCGATTGCTTTTGCGTCGTCATGAAAGCCGGGTCTCCCAGTGGTCAACTATCGCGCGCAAGAATCGACACGAGCCCCTTCTCGTCGAGCACCCTGACTCCCAAATCGTTTGCCTTCTTCAGCTTCGAGCCTGGCTCGGCGCCCGCGACCACGAAGCCGGTCTTGCGGCTGACCGACGACGTGACTCGCCCTCCCGCCGCCATGATTTTGCGCTCGGCCTCCTCCCGCGTCATCGATTCCAGCGTCCCGGTCAGCACGAACGTCTTGTCGCGGACCGCGCCGCGGCCCTCGAGCTGGGCCGGCGGTTCGACCTCGAGGATTTTGATCAGGCGCTTGACGGTCTTGAGATTTCGCGGCTCATCGAAGTACTCGCGGATGCTGTGCGCTACTTCGCTCCCGATATCGCGCACGCCGAGCAAATCGTCCTCCGTGGCGGCCGCCAGCGCGTCCATCGTCCTGAACTTCAACGCCAGTTGACGCGCGGTATGCTCGCCGACGTGGCGTATCCCAAGCCCGCTGATGAACCTGTCGAGCGAGGTTTTGCGCGCCGCCGCGATCGCGTCCAGCACGTTGCGCGCGCTCTTGTCCGCCATGCGCTCAAGCCCCGCGAGTTGCTCCCCGGTCAACCCGAATAGATCGTCGAGCTCCTTCACCAAGCCCTGCTCGACGAGTTGCGCGACCAGCTTGTCGCCCAACCCTTCGATATCGAGGCAGCCCTTGGACGCGAAATGGCGAATCGATTCGCGCATCCGCGCCGGGCAATTCGCATTGACGCAGAAGTAACCGACCTCGCCCTGCTCGTGGACGATCGCCGCGCCGCATTCCGGGCAATGGGTGGGCATCTCAAACGGCTTCGCGCGCGGATGCCCTTGCCTGGTGACCCGAATGACGTACGGAATGACGTCGCCCGCGCGCTCGATCAGCACGGTGTCGCGCTCGCGGATGTCCTTGCGCCTGATCTCGTCGAGGTTGTGCAGCGAAGTATTCGAAATCGTGACGCCGGCGAGCTGCACGGGGCGAAGCTTGCCGACCGGCGTGAGCGAACCGATTCTGCCGACCTGCACCTCGATCTTCTCGACCACCGTCTCCGCCTGCTGCGCCTTGAACTTGTACGCAATCGCCCAGCGCGGCGACCGCGACACCTCGCCGAGCTGCTCCTGGAGCGCGTAGGAGTTCACCTTGGCCACCACGCCGTCGGCCTCGTAGTCCAGCTCGCGGCGTTTTTCGGTAATTTCGTTCCAGTATTCGAGGATCGCGCCGATGCCCCTGCACACGCGCGACAACGGATTCACGCGCAACCCCAGCGCTTTGATCGCTTGCAGAAATTCCCACTGCGATTTGAGCGCGACGCCCTCGATCACGCCCGGCGCGTACAGGAAAACGTCGAGCGGCCGCGACGCGGTGATCTTTGGATCGAGCTGGCGAAGCGCTCCCGCCGCTGCGTTGCGCGGATTGGCGAACACCGGCTCGCCGGCCTCTTCGCGCTCGCGGTTCAACCTTGCAAACCCGGTCCGCGGAATAATCACTTCGCCGCGCACTTCGAGCAGGCGCGGGATTTTGCTTTTGTTGTGCTCCGGACAGCGCAACCTGAGCGGCACGCTCTTGATCGTGCGGATATTGCGGGTGACGTCCTCGCCGTTGATTCCGTCGCCGCGGGTCGAGCCGACGGTCAACCGCCCGTCTTCGTAAACCAGCTCGATGCCGAGTCCGTCGAGCTTGACCTCGGCGACGTACTCGACGTCGGCGTCGGATTTCAGCAGCCGCCTGACGCGCTTGTCGAACTCGCGCATCTCCTCGGCGTCCATCGCGTTGCCGAGCGACATCATCGGGCGGCGATGCACCACGACGCCGAATTTTTCGCTCGGCGCCGCACCCACCCGCTGCGTGGGCGAATCGGGCGTGGCAAGCTCGGGATGCTCCCGCTCGAGCGCCTCGAGCCGGCGCATCAGCTGGTCGTATTCGGCGTCGGAAATTTCCGGATTGTCGAGGACGTGGTAGCGATAGTTGGCGCGGTCGATCTCGTCGCGCAGCTTTTCGGCTTGCGCGGCGAGCTTGTGCGAATCTTCACGCATGGCTGGAGTCCACGACCATCGCGCGAATTCCCCGGCTAGCGGCGCGGGTAGCCCATCGCGTCGAGAAAATCGTCGAGCGTCGGAAATCGCATGTACATGTTGTGGCGCTTCTGATCGCCGATCGTCGTGCTGGATTCCGCCGAGTACGCGTGCCCCGGATACACCACCGTCGAGTCGTCGAGCTTGCGCAGCGTATCGTTCAGGCTGTGATACATCGCCTCCGGGTCCGAGCCCGGCAGGTCCACCCGTCCGCACGAGTTCACGAACAGCGTGTCGCCGGAAATCAGGTTGCCCTCGACCAGGAAGCACTGCGAGCCCGGCGTATGCCCGGGCGTATGCAGGAACTTCACCTCGAGCTCGCCCACTTTGACCGTGTCGCCCGCATCGACCTTCACCAGGTCGGAGTCCGACAATCCCGCGACCTGCTTCACCCCGTCGGCCTCGTGCTTGTTCACATAGACCTTGACCTTCACCTGTTCGAGCAGTTTGGCGGCGCCCTCGATGTTCTGGCCCATCATGTGCCCGCCCAGATGATCGGGGTGATAGTGCGTCAGCAGGAGTTTGTCGATCTCGTAACCTTCCCGCTCCGCATAGGTGCGTATCGCATCGACGTCCCACGCGGGATCGACGACCGCGAGCTTGCGCGTGGCCGGATCGCCGATCAGGTACACGAAATTCGCCATCGGGCCGACCTGCGCCTGTCGCAGATAGATTTTCTGGTCGCTGGATTCAGCCATCGTCAAATTTCCCCTGCTCAGGATTTCACGCCGCCGCGGCCCGGCTTGCTCTTCGCCGCGCGCGCGGTCTTCTTATCCGCTTCGATCCGCAGCGCCCGGTCCCACAGAAATTCGGGCTCCCCTAGCCGCTGCGCAACCCATCGCGACTGCACGAACAGATGATCGCTCAGCCGGTTCACATAGATGATGAGATTGTCGTTGATGTCCTCTTCGCGCTTCAGCCGCCAGCATTCGCGCTCCGCACGCCTGCACACCGTGCGCGCCTGATGCAGAAACGCGTTGAGCACGCCGCCGCCGGGCAGGGTGAAGGATTTCAGCGGCTCGAGCTCCTTCTCCATCGCGTCCATCTCTTCTTCGAGCCGCTTGATCTCGCCGGCGCCCATCTTGTGCATCTGCGGATATTCGCCGTCGGGCGGCGTGGCGAGTTCGCTGCCCAGGTCGAACAATTCGTTTTGTATCCGCCGCAGGGTCTCCGCATACGGCTCGAAATCGGCGCCGAACCCGTCGCGATATTGGGTAAGGTAGGTGCGAACGATTCCGATGATCGAATTCAGCTCATCGGTTGTTCCGTAGGCCTCCAGCCGCGCGCTGTCCTTTGGCACGCGCCTGCCGCCGACCAGCGCGGTATTCCCCTTGTCGCCCGTGCGCGTGTAAATCCGGCTCAGGCGTATCGCCATTAGACGCCCGCCTTGCTCCGCAGCGCCGCGTAGGTGGCGTCGCCCAGCTCGGTCGTCACCGGCAGTCCCGCGTCCTTCCATCCCACGACGACCACCTGCCCCGACGCGTCGCGCTGGCCGCCAAAGCCGCCGACCACGTTGATCAGATCGATGAAACCCGCCTCTTCGAGCATCTCGCACGCGCGCTGCGAACGTCCGCCCACCATGCATCCGACGATGAGTTTCTTGTCGAGGGGAATTACCTTCACGACGATCTCGACAAAGTCGAGATTCAACTGCATCTGGCCCGGACCCTTGGCCACCATGACCGGGATATTGATCGCGCGTGGCGCGTGTCCGGCGGCGAATTCTACTTCGGTGCGAACGTCGAGATAGAGCGCGTCGGGATTATCCTGCAGCGTTGCGTGCGCTTCGGGTGGAATTTGGTGTTTTATCGCCATCGCAAACCTCTTTTCAGCGTTAAGACTTTACCAGATCGTCACGGCTTGGCATTTCCTACGCGTTCATAATGCACTATCTCACCGCGCGGTTTGAGTTGCTTCGCCTGCGGCGGATTCTTCGGGTCGGCGTAGCCGAACGGCAGAACCGTGAAAATTGCCCATCCGTCCTTGACCCCGAGTAACGCGCCAATCCTGGCCCCGTCGAAGTTGCCGACCCAACAGGTGCCCAGGCCCAGCGCCCATCCCGCGTTAGCCATGTTCTGCACCGCTTGCGCGCAATCCACGTCGGCCCACCGCGCGTTGGCGACGTCCTTGAGCACCACGATCGCCGACGGCGACTCGGCAACGAAGCGGCCGGTCGAGCATAGCGCGCCAATCTCCTTCAACGTGTCGCGATTTTGAATCACGACAAACTGCCACGGCTGCAGGTTGCGCGCGCTCATCGCGTGGCGTCCGGCCTCGACGATCTTCGAGAGTTTTTCGCGCGCCACCGGCTCGTCCGAGAACGCGCGCTGCACCCGGCGGGAGAGAATCGCTTCAAGAGCGTCCATGGATGGCGCCTCCATCTGAAATTTCGAATCGGGGCGGCTGCCAGTCGAAGCGGCCGCCGCCGGCGCCGCCGAACTGACGGCGCTAAAAGCCGAACTGCACCAATCGCTGTGAGGACGCGGCTCAGCCGCGCTTATAAACCGAAAATCCCTGCTCGAGTTTCGCCACCCGCTCCTGAATCGACGACATGCGTTGAAGCCCAAGAAAAAATTGCACCAGCTCGTCGTGACCGGCCTGCCCGCCCGGGCTCATCACCTCGACCAGCTCCTCGATGAGGCTGGGAAACTTCTCGCTCGGGACGTAGTAGTTCGCCCATCCGAAATTGCAATGGCGATGCAGAATCTTCGCGATTGTCTTCTCGAGCAGTTCGCGCCGGCCGCCTGCGTGCCCTTGTTCGTCGTTCAATGAATCCTCTCCTGCTTGCGATGGCCCCGAAGTATCCGCCGTCTCAGGCGCCCTTCTTCACCGGCGCGGGCGGTGCGGCGTCGGCCCACAAAATCTTGTGATAGTCGAAACGCATATTCTCGATGATATTGAATTTGATGATCTCGAAATAGGGCGACAGATCGAAATCGCGCGGCGTGATCAGCGTCGGCGAGACCATCCTGAGCGTGCCGTATTGCAGCGCGCCGGTCGTCTTCGAGCCTATCGGCCATAGCTTGCGCTTGGGCGACGCCGCGGCCGGCGGCGGCAACTGCTGGTAGTTGGGCACGATCGGGAACTTCACCCGATTAAACGACGACGCGATCACGCTCGAACAGATGACTCGCGTCGGCTCGCCGCTTCCAAACTGCAGCGCCTGGCGGCGAAAGCGCGGCGGCACCAGGCTCACCGGCAGGAAGTAGCGCGCCAGATCGATCACGTTGCGCAGATCGTAGGTATCGCCCACGCTGCGAATCGCCTCGTCCATCACCTCGGCCAGATCCGCCGCCGACAGGTTGAACGGCCGGCACACGCGGATGTTGAAGTCGCGATACTTGGCCAGCGGCGTAAGCACCACGCCCGCCTCCACGATCGCCTCGACCATCAGGAAGTTCGCTTCCTCGCCGAATTGCGCCACCAGCGGCGCCCTCATCTCGGGATTGCGCCGAATCGGCTCGTCACCGACGTACAACGCCGAGTGCGACCACGAGCTTTGGGTCAGGTACTTGATGCATTCGCTGACTCGCTCGTTGCCTTCCACCAATATGACGTCGCCCTTGCGAATGTGACGCTTGAGCGCGGCAATGTCGTTGGGGATGTGGAGGGCGTAACTCTTGATGGGCTTGGTGAGCAGACCGATGGCCCAGTCGCTCATCCGGTCCAGCAGCCAGGCGATGATCCCCGATTTCTCGCGGCGAGCCATTTCAGCTCAGTTCCCCCCGCTCGCGCCGAACCTCGATCAGGTCTTGAACTGGCCCACGATTGCGTAGAACGGCACCTTCAGCGTCGCCTGCTCCGGGTCGTCGGTCTTGATCGTCAAATTCCCCCGCAACTGGCCGTCGGGTGTGCCATGCTTGAGCGTAACCGTCACCTTGTATTCCTTGCCCGGCGTGACCGGCTCCGCGGTTGCGGCGACGGCAGGGCTGGTGCTGGCCACCTCGAGTACCTTTACCGGATGGGGACCCTGATTGCTCAGCTTGAAGATTCTCACGACGTCCTGGCCGCGCGGAACGAGACCGAACGAAACCTGCGCGGGATCGACATTCAAATCTCCGGTCACGGTGCCGAACACGTCAACCTGCAACGGCACGCGATTGGTCGTGATCTTGATCGAGTCGTCGAACTGTCCCACCGGCATCGTCTTGAGCAGCGAGACTTTGAGCAGCGCGCCCGGCTTGCCGTCGGGACGCTTTTGCTGCACCACCCTGATCGAAGAATTCGAGTTGCTCACCGGACCGACCTGGAACGGCCCGCGCCCCGGATTGAGATCGTTGACCACCACCTCCCTGGTGTCTTCGGTCCCCTTCTTCACGTTGCCAAATGAGATTTCACCCGGTTGCGCCTCGACCTGCTGCTTGACGATCCCCTGCATCGTCATCGCGACCTGCGGATTGTCGGGATCGTTGGTGAACGCGGTGATGGTGCGCACCTGGTGGCCCTTCTGAAAGTGCGTGTCGAACCCGACGGCGATTTCGCTCTGGTCGCCCGGCGCGACATGCACCTTCGAGGGATTGCCCGTGGTGCATCCGCATGAGGTCTTCACGCCGCGAATATCCAGATAGCCCTGGCCGATGTTCTTGATGGTGAAGGTATGACTGACCATCGTGCCTTCGAGCGCGGTGCCGAAATCGTACAGCGGATTGGCGGCGACCGCCTTCGGCGCGCGGCCCGGGGGCGCGCTGTTGCCGCCGGGAATCATCGGATTCATGCCCTCCTGCGCGGCCGCCGGGAGGCTGGCAATCAAGGCGATTATCAGTGCAAGGAACGCGGGCAAGATTTTTTTCAAGTTCGTCATTTTACTCATGGGCCGAGGCGCGGCGCCCCTGCATTGGACTCTATCAAGCATGGCGCGGAGCGTTGCGGTCAAGAGGCCTTGCTTACCGGCGCGTGGTGCGCAGCTTCGGGCTGGGCCGGTTCGTAGCGGCTTAGAAAATCGGTGGAGAATTCGCCGCGATTAAAATCCGGATCGTGCAGGATCTTCAGATGCAGCGGGATGTTGGTCTTGATGCCGTCGATGACATACTCGCGCAGCGCCGCCTTGGCCCGCGCGATCACTTCGGCGCGCGCCTCGGCATGCACTATCAGCTTTGCGATCAGCGGATCGTACTGCACCGGCACGCGATAGCCGTCGTACAGGGCGGTCTCGACGCGCACGCCCAGTCCGCCCGGCGTATGGTGATTAGTGACGACGCCCGGCGACGGGATATGACGCTCCGGATCCTCGGCGTAGATGCGAAACTCCATCGACGCGCCATCGAACTTCACCTGCCGCTGCTTGAGCCCAAGCCGCTCGCCCATCGCCATCCGGATGCTCTCCTTCACCAGGTCAACGCCGGTGACCATCTCGGTCACGCCGTGCTCGACCTGGATCCGGGTGTTCATCTCGATGAAATAAAACACGCCGCTGTCCGCCAGCAGAAATTCCACCGTGCCGACGTTCGAATAGCCGACCACCTCGGCCGCGCGCACCGCCGCCTTGCCCATCTTTTCGCGCAGCCGCGCGGTCAGAATCGGGCACGGCGATTCCTCGATCAGCTTCTGATGACGGCGCTGAATCGAGCAGTCGCGCTCGCCGAGATGAATCGCGTTGCGGTGCAAGTCGGCAAGAATCTGAAACTCGACGTGACGCGCGTGCTTGAGGTATTTCTCCAGGTACATCTTGCGCGAGTTGAACGACAACTCGGATTCCCCCTGCGCTTGCGGAAACAGCCGCGTCAGCTCCGCCGCGTCGCGAACGACTCGCATCCCCTTGCCGCCGCCGCCCGCTGCCGCCTTGATCAGCACCGGGTAGCCCAGCCGCTTCGCGTCCGCTTGCGCCTCGCGCAGCTCGGTAACGCCGGTGCCCTCGCTGCCCGGCAGGACAGGCACGCCCGCGCGCTTCATGATTCGCCGCGCGCGCGGCTTGTCGCCCATCAACCTGATATGACGCGCCCGCGGACCCACGAAGTTGAGTCCCGAGCGCTGGCATGCCTCGGCGAAGTCGCCGTTCTCAGAGAGAAAGCCGTAGCCTGGATGCACCGCGTCGGCGCCGAAGGTCGTGGCCGCGCTCAGGATCGCCGGGATGTTCATATAGCTGTCTTCAGCCGCCGGCGGCCCGATGCATACCGACTCGTCCGCCATCCGCACGTGCAGCGCGTTCTTGTCCGCGGTCGAGTAAACCGCCACCGTCGAAATCCCCAGCTCGCGGCAGGCGCGGATTATCCGGATTGCGATTGTCCCGCGATTTGCGATCAGCATTTTTTTGAACATCGATGAGCGCTCCGGCTTCTCAAGTCACTTCGATGATCATCAGCGGTTGACCGTACTCGATAGGATTTCCATTCTCGGCGATGATTCTTATCACCCGCCCTGCGGCCGGCGATTCGATCTCGTTCATCATCTTCATCGCCTCGATTATGCACAACGGCTGGCCCTTGCGCACCGACGATCCTTCCTCGACGAACGGCGCCGCGTCCGGCGAGCCGGCCCGGTAAAACGTACCCACCATCGGGCTTTCGATCAGCTTCTGATTCGGCGCCAGCTCGATTCTGCCCGCCGCCTTCGAGCCTTCCTCTTCGGTCGCCTCAACGTGCCTCATCGCCATCTTGAGCGGCGCGGCCACGCGCACCGCCAGATGCGGCTGCGAACCCGCCTCGGCCGCGTCCACCGGCGCGCGCGCGCCGGCGCGGACCAGCCGCACCTTGCCCTTCTTGTCTTCGATCTCGAGTTCAACCAGCCCGTAGTCCCGCATCAGGACCAGCAGGGTTTTTAGCTCGCGTACTTCCATCTGCTCTCCGTGTCTTCCCGCAACGGCGACTCGCCTGCGCGCTTGATCGTTGCCCGGCATCGCGCTCATCCGCTCCGTCGGCGCGACTCCTCGGCCATCGTGCGCGCGGCTCTGAGAGCCAGGCTATAGCTCTCGGCGCCAAATCCCATGATTCGACCGTGCGCGATGTCCGCAATGGTCGAATGATGCCGAAACGCCTCGCGCCGATACACGTTGGACAGATGCACTTCGATTACCGGAATACTCACGGCCTGTATCGCGTCGCGAATGGCAACGCTGGTGTGCGTGTATGCGCCGGGATTGAGGATTAGCACGTCGCACCTGCCGCGCGCCTGCTGAATTCGATCGACGATCGCGCCTTCGCTGTTCGACTGAAACGTCTCAACCTTCATCTCGAGTTCGCGTCCCAGTTGCTTGAGTTCCTTGTCGATATCAGCGAGGCGGGTTCGGCCGTAAATTTCCGGCTCGCGTTCGCCGAGCAGATTGAGATTGGGTCCATGGATCACCAGCACCGCAATTGGACCGCTCGCGCCGCCTGATGCGGCCTGGCCAGCCATATTCCGGGCTTTAGCCCTCATCGCCATCCCCGCTCCACTCCTCGGTTCATTGAACCGCACCCTCGATGCGACTGCAAGCGCGGGGGCCGGGTGCTGTCCACCGGTCAGTCATCACTGGCGTCATCAGAGCGCGATTTGAGCGCATTCTGGTACACTTCGCGACGGCCTCTACCCGTCAGCCGCGCGACCACAGCGCTCGCCTGCTTGAGCCCAAGTCCCGCCTCACGGAGAACTTCGAGCGCATCGCCCACGTCAACGGTGACCAACCCCGCGTCTGCGCCGCCGATGCTCGGCGCATCCGGCGCGCCTGCGACGATGATCGTGATCTCTCCGAGCGCGGGCGTCGCGCGAAAGCGGCGTTCCAGCTCAGCCAGCGTCCCACGCAGCGTCGCCTCGTAAGTCTTGGTGATCTCGCTCACCACCGCCGCATCGCGCGACTGTCCGAATGCGGCCGCCATCTCGGCCAGCGTATCGGCCAGCCGGCGCGCCGCCTCGTAGAAGACCATCGTGCGCGGCTCGCGGCGGAGTTCTTCCAGCCGGCTGCGCCGCGCCGCGTCGCGCGGCGGGATAAATCCCTCGAACGTGAACCTGTCGGTGGGGATTCCGGCAATCGACAGTGCCGCGATTGCCGCCGACGCTCCCGGCACCGCCATCACGCGCAGGTTTGCCTCCCACGCCGCCCGCACCAGTCGAAAGCCCGGATCGGAAATGGCAGGCGTGCCCGCGTCGGTAACCAGCGCGATTTTTTCTCCCGCCTTCAGCCTCGCGATCAGCTCCGGCACGCGCCGCTCCTCGTTGTGCTCGAAGTGGCTGACGGTGGGCGTGTGAATCTGATGACGCGCGAGCATCTGCCCGGTTCGCCGCGTGTCCTCGCATGCGATCAGACTGACCTGCTCGAGGGTGCGAATTGCGCGGGCGGAAATGTCGCCCGGATTGCCGATCGGCGTCGCGACTACGTACAAAATTCCGCCAGCGCCGGTTTGTTTATTTGCGCGCCCAGACATTAGAATTCAAAATTACTATTCGCCCCCGGAGTAATCAGCGTGGCCGAAGGCAAAGCTACTCTCCTCATCTCATGCATCGACCGCCCCGGTATCATAGCCCGCGTCGCCGGCCACCTGTTCACTCTCGGATGCAATATTATCACTTCCGACCAGTACTCCGACGACGAGGATAGCCACTTCTTCTGGCGCATCCACTTCGAAAGCCTGCGGCTCCCCATCAGCGAGCTGTCCAAAGAACTCGATGCGTCGATGCCGTCGCTGCTGCCGTGGAAGCACCTCAAGTGGCAGCTCTTCGACGCCGCCAAGCGGGACCGGATTGTCATCATGGTTTCGCGCCTGCCGCACTGCATGATGGATCTGTTGAGCCGGCATCGTTTCGGCGAGCTCGACGGCGACGTGGTCGGCGTGGTCAGCAATCATACCGACCTGGAACCGCTCGCGCGCCCGTTCGAGGCGCCGTTCACGGTGATTCCGGTCGCGAAAGACCGCAAATCGGAGTCTGAAGCCGCGCTCTTGAATCATCTCACCGGGCTGCGCGCGGACACCGTCGTGCTCGCGCGCTACATGCAAGTGCTGTCGGACGAATTTCTTCGCGCCTGGAACAAGCCGATCGTCAACATCCACCACAGCCTCCTGCCCGCGTTCGCCGGCCAGCGGCCGCACAAGCAGGCGCACGACCGCGGCGTCAAGCTAATCGGCGCGACCGCGCACTACGTGACCGAACAGCTCGACGCCGGCCCGATAATCGCCCAGGCCACCGCGCCGATGACGCATCGCGACACCGTCGCCGACCTGGCGCGCAAGGGCAAGGATCTCGAAGTGATGGTGTTGGCGAAGGCCGTGCGCGCCCACCTCAAAAAGCAGGTGCTGCTCCACCACAACCGCACGATCGTTTTCGAATAACGGGTAATTCCCGGCCCCTGCTCAGGTGGGGCCGGTGAAGAAACTCAGCGAGCGGTTCGCAAAGGAGATGATCGGCGACCAGTACAGCCCAAACGCGATTGTCGCGCAGGCCAGCACTCCCATCAGCCCGTAATTCCACGCCTGGAAGCGCAGCGAGCCTTCGTCGCCGCGCGGCTGTTCGAAGAACATCATCTGAACCGGCTTCAGATAGTAATACAGAGACACTACTGAATTGAGTATTCCAACAATAGCCAGTATATAGAATTGGCCGCGTATCACTGCGGCGAATAGGTAGAACTTCCCGATGAATCCAATCGTCAGCGGGATCCCGGTCAGTGAGAAAAGGAAGATAGTCAGTGCGAGCGCCGGAACGATTCCGCCGCGCCAGGCCAGCCCGCGGTACGCGTCCACGTCCTCGCGCCCCGTCGAGTTTGCCACCATCATCACCACCACGAATGCGCCCGCATCCATTACGTAGTAGGCAAACAGGTAGAACAGCATCGCCCGAATTCCGTCGTTCGACAGCACGACGAATCCCATCAGTGCGTATCCCGCCTGCGCGATACTCGAGTACGCCAGCAGCCGCTTCATGTTGGTCTGCTGAAGCGCGGCCAGGTTGCCCAGCGTCATCGTGATGATGCAAACGAAGAGCAGCAGTTGCGGCCAATCGACGCCCGCCAGCGCCGTCCAGCTTCCGCCCGCCGCCAGATGCGAAATCGCCGGGAAGAAAAAGCGCGTCAGCAGTGCAAAGCCCGCCGCCTTCGAGCCGACCGCCAGAAAAGTTGTGATCGGAATCGGCGCGCCCGTATAAACGTCCGGCGCCCACATATGAAACGGCACCGACGCCACCTTGTAGCCCATCCCGGTCAGGATCAACACCAGCGCGATAAATACCGCGAGCACCGGCAGATGCGCGGGCGTCGAGAGCGCTTTGTTGATCACGTTGAAGTCGAGCGAGCCGGTGATGCCGAAAATCCAGCTCATGCCGTAAATCATCGTCCCCGACGCGACGCCCCCGTAGATCAAGTACTTAAGCGCGGCTTCCAGCGAGCGCCGGTTATGCCGCAAAAAACCCGTCAGGATGTACGACGTCAGGCTGACGAACTCCAGCGCCAGGTACGCCATCAGCAGGTTCGCCGACTCCGCCATCAGAAACATCGCAAACGTGCTCGCCAGCAAGATCGCGTAATACTCGCCCTGGTCGCAGCTCTTCACTTCCTCCGAGCCAATCGACATCCAGATGGCCACCACCGCGGCCAGCGCGATCAGCGTGCGGAAGTAAATCGCAAACGAATCGAATACCAACATCCGATGAAACAGCCACGCGCCCGACAGCGCCGGCTCCAGCCCGATCGCCAGCAATGACGCCGCAGCCGCTATCAGAGCCAGTACGCCGAGACGCGACTTGTTGCGTACCGCCAGGTCGATGATCACGATCGCCAGCACGCCGGCGACCAGGATCATTTCCGGGATGAAATGTTTCAGGCTCGCGAGATTTCCGAGATCCATCTGCTTGCGTCCGATCTGCCCTGAGTCTCAGCGAACCATCGCGACGGCGGCGCCCGAAGTCGACAGCACAACCTGGTTCAGATGAACCAGCGAGGTGTTGAGCAGGCCGAGAATCGCCTGCGGATAGACGCCGAGTATCAGCACGATGATCCCGAGCGGCACCAGCGTGAACGCCTCGCGAAACGACAAATCGGGAAAGTCCTTGTATTTTTCGTTCAACGGCCCGAGGTAGATCCGCTGGAAGGTCCACAGCAGATAGCCCGCGGTCAGTACCGCCGTCGCCGCGCCGAATACCACCATAAACGGATGCGTCTGCCACGCGCCGAGCAGCACCAGCACTTCCGAAATAAATGCCGACATCCCCGGCAGTCCCATCCCGGCGAAAAACGCGAAGCCCGTAATCGCCGTATATATCGGCATCTGCTGCGCCAGACCGCCGAAGCCGTTTATCTCGCGATGATGCGCGCGATCGTAGATCACGCCGACCAGGATAAAAAGCATCGCCGTGATCGTTCCGTGATTGAACATCTGCAGCACCGCGCCGTTGATTCCCGCCGCGGTGAACGCCGCCATCCCCAGCATCACGTAGCCCATGTGGCTAATCGACGAATAGGCAATCAGTTTCTTATAGTCAGTCTGCGCCATCGCGCACATCGCGCCGTAGACGATGTTGATAGTGCCGATCACGCCAAGGAACAGCCACGCGAGCTGGTAGCTGGCGGCAGGCAGCACCGCGAAATTGACGCGCAGAATGCCGTAGGTGCCCATTTTCAGTAGCACACCCGCAAGAATCACCGAAATCGCCGTGGGCGCTTCCACGTGCGCGTCGGGCAGCCAGGTATGGAACGGGAACGCCGGAATCTTGATTGCGAAACCGATGAACAGCGCGATCCATACTATTCGCTGGAACCCGATTGAGTAATGACTCGAATTCGCCGCCAGCTGAGTCAAGTCAAAGGTCGGAGTCGCGCTGTAGTAATAAAGTCCGAGCATCGCCAGCAGAATCAGCACCGAACCCAGCAGAGTGTAGAGAAAGAATTTGATCGCCGCGTACTCGCGTCGCGGACCGCCCCAGATGCCGATGAGAAAATACATCGGCAGCAGCATCACTTCCCAAAAAATATAAAACAGGAAGAAATCGAGCGACACGAACACGCCCATCATTCCCGTGTCGAGCATCAGCAGCATCGCGTAGTAGCCCTTCTCCGCGCGATTTATTCCGAAGCTCGCGAACGTCGAGATGAACATGATGAGCGCCGTCAGCAGCACCATCGAGATGCTGATTCCGTCCACGCCCACGAAGTAAGTAATGTGGTACGAGGGCATCCACGACGCCTTCTCGGCGAACTGAACCGCGCTGGTCGTCGTGTCGAAGTGCTCGTACAGGTAAATCGCGATCAACAGTTGCGGCACCGTCGCCGCCGCCGCGATCCACTTGAATGCGTTCTTCATCGCGCCGGGCAGCGCGAGAATCAACACCATTCCGACGATCGGAACAAAGGTTATCAGCGTAAGCGCGTGACTCATTTCAGTTTCGCTCTTCCCGTTTGACTTGCAGCGGCGCCGCCGCGGTATTTGTCATGTCCTTGCCACCGCGCGCACCAGCAATATCAGCATCACCGCGGCCAGAATTCCGTATAAGTATCCATTGATCGAGCCGGTCTGCAGCCGTCGCAGCCTGCCGCCCACGTCGAGCGTCAGGTTCGAGGCGAAATTCACCAGCCCATCGACTACGTAATGGTCGAATAGTCCCGACAGCCACGAAAGAAATACTATGATGCGTGCCGCCAGGTTCACGACGCCGTCGATGATGTTGGAGTCGAACCATGCCAGCACCCGCGTCGCGAACATATATGGCTCTATAATCACTCGATTGTAGAATTCATCGACATAGTATTTGTTGTATACCCATTCGTATGGCACTCCGCCGAACATCTGACTAAAGCGCGCGGGCTCCAGCTTTTGCTGCCGATACATAAGATCCGCAATTAGCCATCCGATTACTACTATCGTGAATGTGATAAGTCCGAACGCACCTTCCGTCGCACGACTATGTATTCCCGCTTCGGTTATCCGGCGCGTCGCCTCGGAGCTGAATACGGGATCGAGAAAGTCCTCGAATGGCTTGAAACTCGCGATGAAAGCCGGAATCTTCACGAGTCCGCCGACTACCGACAGCGCGCCCAGCACGATCAGCACGTACGCCATCGACGCCGGCGATTCGTGCACATGATGCTCCTGCTCGTGGGTGCCGCGAAATTCGCCGAAGAAGGTCATGTACACCTGGCGAAACATGTAGAACACCGTGATTCCCGCGCCAATCAGCAGCATCGCCCACACCACCGGGTGCCCATGCGATATTGCCTGCCAGATGATCTCGTCCTTCGACATGAATCCCGCGAACGGCGGCACCCCCGATATCGCCAGCGTCGCCGCCATGAACGTCACGAACGTGATCGGCATCTTGTGCCGCAGCGCACCCATCTTGCGCATGTCCTGCTCTCCACCCATCGCGTGGATCACCGACCCCGCTCCCAGGAACAGGCACGCCTTGAAGAACGCATGCGTCATTAGATGGAACACGCCCGCCGCGTATGCGCCGACGCCCAGCGCCGCGAACATGTATCCGAGCTGGCTCACCGTCGAGTACGCGAGCACTTTTTTGATGTCGTTTTGCGCCACGCCAATCGTCGCCGCCAACAGCGCCGTCAGTCCGCCCACCACCGCGATCACGCCCATCGTGAACGGCGACATCGAAAACAAAAAGTTCAGCCGCGCCACCATGTACACGCCCGCCGTCACCATCGTCGCCGCATGGATCAGCGCGCTGACCGGCGTCGGTCCCGCCATCGCGTCCGGCAGCCACACGTACAGCGGAATCTGCGCCGACTTTCCCGTCGCCCCGATGAACATCAACAGCGTCACGAAGCCGACCAGGGGATACGCCGACTGATAGCCGGCAAAATTTATCGGCATCCCGGCAAGCGCCGGCGCGTATCTCGCGATCTCGCGCGTCACCAGCGTCGCGTGCCCGATCGACTGCAGTCCCGCGAACAAACTGTACAGCGCGATCACGAACGCAAGATCGCCGATCCGGTTGACGATGAACGCCTTGTTGCCCGCCGTCGTGTTCGCCGTCACCTTGTACCAGAACCCGATCAGCGCGAACGAGCACAGCCCCACGCCCTCCCAGCCCACGAACATCAGCCACAAGTTGTCGCCCAACACCAGCACCAGCATCGCGAACGTGAACAGGTTGAGCCATCCGAAAAAACGCCAGTAGCCGTCGTCGTCGTGCATGTAGCCAATCGAGTAGATGTGGATCAGGCCGCCCACGCCAGTGACTACCAGCGTCATCACCATCGACAACGGATCGAGCCAGAACGCGATGTCCAGGTTCAGTCCGCCGACATCGAACCACTTCCACAGGTCGTCGAGCATGAAGCGGTTTTCCGGCGGGATCGCGATCATCACGAGAAACGCGCGCAGCGCAAGGATGAACGCCGCGATGACGACACCACATCCAACGAAGCTTATCGCACGCTTGCCGAAGGTCTTCTGCAGCCACGCGCCCGCAATGAAATTGATCGCCGCGCCCACCAGCGGCAGCGCCACGATCAATCGAATGAAGGTAACCGCAATCGGATGATCCATCGCTCAGCTATCCACGCAGCGTCTCGGCCGCATCGACATCGATCGTCTTGAAGTTCTGATAAATCGCCAGCACCACCGCCAGTCCGATCACCGCCTCTGCCGCCGCCAGCATGATTACGAAAATCGCAAAAATCTGGCCGTCGTATTTGCCGCCGCCGTAAAACGCGAATGCAAGGTAGTTGATGTTGGCGGAGTTGAGTATCAGCTCGACGCCCATCAGGATTCCAATCGCGTTTCGGCGCGTCAGAACCGTGAACAGCCCGAGCGAAAAGATTATCAGGCTCAGAACCAGGAAGTGGTTCAGCGTTATTCCCCCGCCCATCCCGATTCTCCCGCTCCCCTACTCCCTGACTTCGTGGCGCGAAATGACAATCGCGCCGATTAGCGCCGCCAACAACACCAGCGACGCGACCTCGAATGGCAGCACGTAATCGCCCAGGAACGCGTTTCCGATCGCGTAGGTTGTCGGCGCGGGCGTGAGTGCGGCCGCCTGATGCCACTGCGTTCGCATCACCGCATACAGCATCACGATCGCCGCGACCCCTGCTACTACAATCGCGGGTGCGCTTCCAACCGCGCGATTCGACACCTTTACGTCGCCGATTCCCGCCGTCAGCATCACTGCGAAGATAGTCAGTACCAATATCCCGCCGACATAAACGAGTAGCTGCACCATCGCGACAAAATCCGCCGCGAGCAGAATGTAGATACCCACTACGCCCATGAATGCGCCCAGCAGCGCAAAGGTCGAATAAACTATGTTGCGCGAGAACGCCACCAGCGCGGCCGATCCCACCGTCAACGCGGCTACCGCATAGAATATTACCTGTGCGAGCATCGATTCGCCCTTCCCCGCGTTGCAGACCCGGGCGCGCGCTACGCCGGCTCTTCTCCGGCCGGCTTCTCGCCGCCGGGTTGCGCCCATTGATCGAGGTAGGCCGTGCCGCGATTCAGGATTGGCGCGATTCTCGGATCCGTCTCCGGCCCCTTTTTGGCCTTGTAAGCAATCACCGGATCCTGGACGAAGCGGCGAATCAGGCTCTCCAGCGAATAGTCAGCGCCCTCGAACTCCGTCGTATGATGGATCGATCCGGTTGGACACGCCTCGCTGCACAGCCCGCAGTACATGCACTTGGCGATGTCAATATCGAACTGCGACAACAGCAACTGCCGCGTTTGCTGATCCTTGTCGGCCACTATGACGATGCAATCGATCGGACAGGCGCGCTCGCACGCCAGGCAGCCCGTGCATATTTCGAGATCGACATCCAGGATCCCGCGATAACGGAACGGCAGCGTGTCCTGCACGCGCACCGCGATCCGATCCGGATATTGCACCGTGTACGGCTTGCGCATGAAATGCGACGCCGTTACCGCCATGCCCTCGAAGATCGTCGAGACCGTGTCCCTTATATTATGTACGTATTCCGAAACCGCGATCATCAATAACCTCTATATAGTCGGATTGAAGTAAACTTCCATCCGTGAACGCCTGAGATAGTAGATAACCCGCTGAATGAATACTGCCCCGAGCACGATCGCTCCGGAGAACATGATATAGCCCATCCACACGTTGCCGTCCGGCCATATGGCTACCCACACCGCGGTGCCGATCATATTCACAAACGCTATCGGCACGAAGTACTTCCAGCATGCCGTCATTAGCTGATCGATTCGGACTCGCGGCAGCGTCGCGCGTATCCACATCGAGACGAAAACCAGGAATAGTACTTTGACGTTGAACGTAATCACTTCCAGCACGTTCATCGCAACTGCATTGTTCGTCACGTGCGGAAATTGCCATCCGCCAAGGAACAGCGTCGTGATTATCGCGCCGACGATAAACAGGTTTCCCCATTCCGCCATGGAGAAACACGCGTAGCGCCAGCCGCTATACTCAGTCGCAAAGCCTGCCACCAGTTCGGATTCGGCTTCGGGCAAATCGAACGGCGTCCGGTTAGCCTCGGCGAGCGACGACATATAGAGGATGTTGGCCGCCACGAACGTGAATGGATTGGCGAACAGGAACCAATGCTGCGGCGCCCAGCCCTGGCCGCGGATGATTCCCTGCATCGACAGCGTGCCCGTCATCAGCACGACCGGGAAGATCGAAAGCCCCGCCGGTATTTCGTAACTGACTATTTGCGCCGCCGAGCGGACTCCGCCGATCAGCGACCACTTGTTGTTCGACGCCCATCCCGCCATCAGCACGCCCACCACCGTAAGCGCCGTCACCGCCGTCATGTACAGGATGCCCACGTTCATGTCGGCCAGTATCAGCGACGACGAGAACGGCATCACCGCCCACGGCAGGATGAACGCCAGCATCACCAGGTACGGCGCCAGCTTGAACAGGCGCGAGTCGGCTTCGGCGGGGACGATGTCTTCCTTGCAGACGATTTTCACTCCGTCCGCCAGCCACTGCAGGAAGCCCTGCGGACCGACGCGGTTTGGGCCCACCCGCGACTGGATTCGCGCCCACACCCGCCGCTCGACCCAGGTCACGATTCCCCCAAACGGAAGCGCGACGACCAGGAACACGACCGCGCTCATCACGAACACCACGATCGCGGCGACCAGGTCCCGCGGCGGGTGCTTGCCGAACGCGCCCCACGCAATCAGATTTTGAATCAGCGTCTGCATCGATGCCTATCGATCGATCTCCGGCGCAATCACGTCCAGGCTCGCGATCAGCGTGACCAGGTCCGCGATCATCAATCCCGCGCTCAGCTTCTGGATGATTCCCATCGCCGCGAACGATCCCGTGCGCACGTGAACCCGCCACGGATAGCCGGTGCCGTCGCTGACCAGGTACCAGCCCATGTCGCCGCGTCCGCTCTCGACGCGAATCTGGCATTCGCCGGCCGGCGGCTTGAAATTGCGCACCACTTTCGCCAGCACCGCGCCCGGCGGAATCTTCTCCAGCGCCTGGCGCAAAATCTTCGACGACTGCGCCATCTCGCGAATCCGCACCACGTATCGATCCATCGAGTCGCCGAGCTTGCCCCACTGGCCATTGCCGACCGGCACCTCGAACTCGAACTCGGGATACACCGAATACGGAATGTCCTTGCGGATGTCCCACTTGATTCCGCACGCGCGCAGATTCGGCCCGACCAGGTTGTAGTTGATCGCGTCCGCCGCCGTGATCACGCCGACGTTCGCCAGCCGCTCGATGTAAATTTTGTTCCACGAGATGAGCGCGTTGTATTCCTCGAGGATCGGGTCGAAATGATCCAGGTACGCAAGCGCCTTCTCGCGCCATCCGGGGGGCAGGTCCCACGCCACGCCGCCGATTCGCATGTAGTTGAACGTCAGCCGCGCGCCGCACAGCTCTTCGATCAAATCGTTGATCATCTCGCGCTCGCGGATCACGTGCGCGAACGGCGTCATCGCGCCGATATCCATCGCCATCGCGCCCACCGACAGCAGATGCGACGCGATTCGGTTGAACTCCGCCGCGATCACCCGGCAGTACTCGCCGCGCCTGGGCACTTCGATTCCGGCCAGCTTCTCGCACGCCATGCCCCAGCCCTGGTTGGTGAACATCGCGCACACGTAATCGACCCGATCGGTGTATGGCATGAAGCCGCGGTAGCCGACCTTTTCCGCAATCTTTTCGATCGATCGGTGCAGGTAGCCGACGTCGGGTATCGCCTCGCGCATCACCTCGCCGTCGGCGCGCACCACGAAGCGCAGCACCCCGTGCGTCGACGGATGCTGCGGGCCCATGTTCAGCGTCATTTCTTCGGTGCGCAGCGTGCTCATTTCTTTTTCGTGTCGAGCCGCACTATCGGGCTCTCCCTGACCGTTGAGATTCCGTGGTATTCGGCCGGCTCGACGAAATCCTTGCGCAGCGGATGACCGATCCAGTCCTCCGGCATCAGGATTCGCCGCATGTCGCTATGCCCTTCGAAGTTGACTCCCAGCAGGTCGAATATTTCGCGCTCCATCCAGTTGGCCGACTTCCACACGCCCTCCAGCGTCGCCACGCTCGGATTGTCGCGCGGCAGCTTCACCTTCAACACTGCGCCGTGGCGATGCTGGTACGAGAACAGGTGATAGACCACCTCGATCCGGTCCTTGTAATCGACGCCGCTCTGGTTGGACAGGCAGTCCATCGCCAGCTCGGGATCCTGATTCATGAAACGGCCGACTTCGACGATCGCTCCAGGGTCAATCACCGCGAACGGATCCGGCTTTTTCTCGGATATTTCCAGCACCCGATCGCCGAACCGGCTCTTGACCCGCTCGATTATTTGGAGCGCCTCCATTTGCTCAGGCTGCTGCGACCTGCTTTGCGTTGGGCGAGCGCACCAGCCAGCGCTCGGCCATGATCTTCTCTTGCAGCTTGAGCAGGCCCTCGGTCAGCGCCTCGGGGCGCGGCGGGCAGCCGGGAACATACACATCGACCGGCAGGATTTTGTCCACCCCGTCGCAAACCGAGTAGGCCAGTTGGAACAGTCCGCCGCAGCTCGCGCACGAACCCATCGCGATCGCGTATTTCGGGTCGGGCATCTGATCGTAAAGCAGCCGCGTCCTCAGCGCCATTTTCAGCGTCAGCGTTCCCGCCACGATCATCAGATCGGACTGACGCGCCGAAGCGCGCGGCACCGCGCCGAAGCGATCGAGGTCCGCGCGCGGGCCGCCCGTATGCATCAGCTCGATCGCGCAACATGCCAGGCCGAACAGCATGTACCAGATGCTCGATTTGCGCATCCAGTTCAGCAGTTCGTCCGTCTTGGTGGTCAGAACGTAATCCGGGAGCGTATTGAGCAGGGGCATAAAATAAACCTCAGTCTTCGACCGGTACTTTCTTGATCCATTCCAGGTCGTGCTTGACCCACACATAAATCAGGCCGACGAACAGGATCAGCAGAAAAATTAAAATTTCGCTGAGCGCGTAAAGGCGGCGCCCGGAGCGCACCCAGTCCAGGTAAACCGCGGCAATCGGATAGACGAACGCGATCTCGACCTCGAACACCACGAAAATCAGCGCGATCACGTAGAAGCGGACGTTGAAATTGATCCACGCATGTCCGGTCGGCGGCTCGCCGCATTCGTAGGGAGTCAGCTTTCGATCGTACGGATTTTGCGGCGCCAGCAGACTCTGCAGACCGAGCATCGCCGCCACAAAGCCGATCCCTATGATCGTAAGCGCCAGCGGCACCCCGAAATTGATATACATTTTAAGTTACCGAGTCCTCATTAATCGGACCGGACTAAGCTGTCAAGAAGGACCGCTTCACCAGCGATCGATTTCGCTTAAGAAAATCTTAATTCAAACCCGCGCGCCGCCAAGCGACGGCTATTTGTGCTCCTTCAGCAACGCCTTCAATGCCGCCGCTTCGAGCCACGCGCCGTGTCCTGCGGGGCACACGTGCATTGCTACTCCGGCCTCGGTTTTCGCCACCAAAAACTGCTTGCAATGCGGACAAGCTGTCTTGCTCAAGCGCTCGCGCATCTTCTCGATCAGGTCGGAATCGCGCTGTCGCGCCCACTGATCCTCGCGCGCCGCCTCGACATCGTGCAGCTTGTTGCCCAGCCGGTCCTTGTTATCGCCAGTCATAGTCCCGCCTCTTCATCGCGCGCCGTCAGGTCATATCCTTGATCAGCTTGCCGCTGCGTGCTTTCTCGACCGTGGCCTCGAATTTCGATCCGAGATCGACGCCCATCTCCTTGGCCCGCTTCTTTGCCCACAGTCCGACGTTGCGCGAGTCGCGATAGAACGAATCGTCGCGCGGCTTCGACGCGTCGAAACTCGCAATCCGTGACGACTCGCTCTCGACCACCGCGAAAGACGACATCACGCGCCGCAGCCGCGCCGACCCGCACTCGGGACAGGCGCAGCGCTCGCGGCGACGCGATGAACCCATTATCACGTGCGAGCTGACGAGCCCGCATCGCGAGCATTCGTACTCGAAAATAGGCATCAGAACTAAAGAATATCCTGCCCGCCGACGGCCCGCAAATCAGCCCGATGGCGCGGCTTTCGCAGTCTGTCAGGTGGAATTTTTATTTTCGCGGGCGCCCGGCTTGAGCCGCGACAAGGGCCGCCAACTTTCGCGCACGTCGAGCACCGGTCCCGCCAACGGATTGCCGGCCAGCAGGATAAGTCCAATTGCGCCGACCGCCAGCCCGCATCCGAGCCACCACAATGAGCGGTACTCGACGCCGAGCGCGACCATCGCGAGCGCCCAGATCGGGATGATGAGCGAGACGACGAAGCGCATCAGCACACTCATCGCATGTTCGGCATGTTCGACGCGGTCAGCCATCGATTCTCTATTTAGCCGCTTCGCCGCCGCCATTCAAACCCCCGTTCGCGCCGCTTGGCGAGATTTCATACAGCGCCGGCGGCCCGCCGCCACCGATCAGATTGGACTTCGCGATGAGCTTGAGCCGCGTCCGATACCCGGGCGCCGTCGCGTCCAGCTCGCGCGGCGTCGCAATCAGATAGACAGGCCTGCCCGCGGCAACATTTGCGCATTGAGGATGAGCAAGATCGGGTACTGCGGCGCCGTAGTAGTACGACAGCTCGTAGTTGATGCCCGATGGGATGCACAACTGATCGCCTTTGACGTGATCCGCGACGATCGGCACAAAACTCTTGACGCTGCGCATCGTGGCGAGGTCGGGTCGCAGCGTCGCGGTCCACAACAGGCTCAAGGAAAGCGCGAGGAGGCCAAACGCGGCGCCCATTGCAATCGAGCGCCGTCGGATCAGCGCGAAGATCGCAAGCGCAAGCGCGACCAACCAGCCCGCGCCGTATGCGAGAACCCCCCGCCCAAATGTTCCGAGGTTGGCACGAATGATCGAATAGTAAGCGGCGTCGCTCGATTGGAGATTCACCCGCGGCGCGCCCCGGAAGAGACAAACGAAAAGCGTCGCCAAAATCGGGCTCAGCACGAATAGCGCGACGAGCACGTCGCGCAACTTCGCCGCGGCACCGCGTACGTCCAGCGTGAACACCGATGCGCACACAATCGCAATCCCCGGAATCGCGGGCAGGATGTAATCGTCGCGCTTGACGCTGGCGATCGAGAAAAAAATTAACACCGCGAGCGACATGCTGGCCTGGTAAATCACCGCGCGCCGCTTCCCCACCGCAATCTCGCCGGTGTAGAAGGCAAGCGCGGCCGGCACGATCAGGATCGTCATCGGGAAAGCGCCGCCCAGCAGGCGCGCGGCAATAAAATAGAAGGGCCGATAACTCTCGCCCGTCCCGCCGAGCTTGGCCGGCATGAAATGCCCGAAATTCTCCGCGAAGATGATCCTGAGGATTTTATTCCCGCCGGCGAGCGCCGCCGGCACGTACCAGACCGCACCGATCGCGACCGCAATCGCGACCACCTGCCACGGCCATCGTTGACGCAGGATCGCGATGGGATTGCGCCGCTCGATCAGCAGATAGATCGAGGCGGCAAGCGCGCACAGCACGATTGCAACCGGGCCCTTGGCCAGGATTGCCAGCCCGAGGATCAAGCCTGTCTGCATCGGCCGGCGCGGCGCGGCGCGCGCTTGGGGCTGCGAGTTGTCAACTAACGTTGCCAGCCGGCAGTACGCTGCAAACAAAAGAAACGTGAGCAGCATGTCGGTCAGCGCTTCGGTCGCGCGCGACGCGAATCCGTAGGTGCCGAGCATGAACGCAAACGCAAGCCATCCTTCGGATGCGCCGACGTTGGCCGCCGTCCAGGCGAGCACTGCAGTCGCGAGCGCGGTGCCTGCCACGACAGACACTGCCCGCGCGCGAACCTCGTCCACGGTGGCGCCGGTCGCCTTGGCGACGAGCGCTGAAAGCCAATAGAAAAGCGGGGGCTTGCGATCGGTGTAGCCGTACGCGTCGCTCGGAATCAGCCAATGCCCGTCGCGCACGATGCTCTGAATCCACTGGGCCGATTGCGGCTCCGCGTCCTTCTGAAACGGCGCGCTGATTCCCTGTACGAGCACGATGAAGGCGAATAACGCGGCAATCGCGAGCGTTGCCCGTCGCAGGACCGCGCCGCCGCTCGCAGCCGCGGGAGTATCTGGACGCTCGCCAGTCACGGACGGCGGCCCGGCGCGATCGGCGCGAGCCACAGATGGCGCAGTCCGCCCGCCCAGTCGTACCGCGCCACCTGCATCGAGACGGTGTTGTGGGCGTAACCGATTCTGCCGCGGCCGTCGATCAGTATTATTCCGGCCTCCGCACCGGTCGCGTCGATCATTTCGCGGATCGCCTCGCCCGCGACGGAGCGCGGCGAGCCGTCCGCGAGCGCCAACACCGCCTCGCGGCAGAGCGCGGTCAGAATGATCGCCTCGCCCTGCCCGGTCGCCGAGGCGGCTCCGAATGCGTGGGCGAAAGTGCCGGCGCCGATCAGCGCGGAATCGCCGACGCGTCCAAACAGTTTGCCCGGCACGCCGCCGGTCGAGGTCGCTGCCGCGAGCGCGCCGCGATCATCCACGGCGACCGCGCCGACCGTGCCGTGTCCCATCGCGGCGCGTGCGGCGCGCTGGGCCGCGAGCATTCCGCTCTGCTGCTTTTGCGCGCGCCATCGCTGGCGTGCGCGCTCGGTCACCATTTCCTCGGGCCGCACGAGCCGGATCCCGACCTTGCGTGCGAAGCTTTCCGCGCCGGCACCCGCCATCATGATGTGCGGCGAATGCTCCATCACGGCGCGCGCGAGCACTATCGGGTTCCGCACGCGGCTGATCGCGGCAACCGCGCCGGCCGAGATACTGTAGTCGGATCCGCTGGAATGATCGGTATGGGCTGAGCGCTTGCCTCGTGAAGCAGGTATGAGCGCGGCCGGATCGGCGACCGGCTCGGCGAACATCACGGATGCATCCATTTCGACGTTGCCCTCGGAGTTGAGCAACGAGCCGTAGCCCGCATTGAACAGCGGATGATCCTCGAGCGCCGCGACCGTCGCGACCACGGCCTCGAGCGCGCTGCCGTTGGCGCGAAGAATTCCCGCGCCCAGGCGCATCGCAGCCATCATCGCACGGCGCCGCTCGGCGCGCTCCGCACCGGGACCGGCGGAACCGGCGCCGCCGTGCGCGACGAGTGCGGGACGATTGCGCGCGCGAGCCATCTTAATTGTCAGGGCGGCGGCCCCAGAGAAACAGCCGCTTGAAGTCGAACGTCATCGGCCCGCAAGTGCCGTAGGCCAAGTTGAGCCGCGCCGTCAACTGGGCGAGAAATTCGTCGTGACGATCTGCCGGGAGCGCATCGAGGAAAGGCCGCAGCCCGGTCGAGCGGTACCATTGAACGACGTCGGCGGGCCGATCCATCGGATGGTGAAACGTCAGGTGATAGCAGTCGATGCGGTCGTAGCCGAGCCGCGCCAGCATCGCGGCGTAAAACTCCGGCGGCTCTTCGTCAAACGCATGTTCGCGCCCGCCCAGCATTGTGTGCCATGGCGCCTGCCGCGCGAGCCGCCCGATCTCCATCTTCGCGGTCTCGGTCTCGTTGGCAGGCATCTGCACCACGATCCTTCCGCCCGGGCAAAGCGCGTCGAAGCACGCTGCGAACAGCACCGGCTTGTCGGGAATCCAATGAAAAGTGGCGTTCGAGAAGATCAGCGTGTATGCGCGGTCGGCGCGAAACTCAGGCACGTCGAGCAACTCGAACGAGACGCGCGCTTTGAGCCCGGCGGCCTCGCCGTCAAGCAGCTTGCGAGCCGCCTCGATCATCGCGGGTGAACCGTCCACGCCGAGCGCCGATCCACGCGGGCTGCGCCGCGCCAGCTCGAGCGTGTTCTCGCCGGAGCCGCAGCCGAGATCGATGATTTTTTCGTTTTCGTGGTCAGTGAATTGAAGGCGCGACAGGATGTGCTCGACGGGTTCCGCGCGGTAGCGCCGAAAGCGGTTGTAGAGTTCGGGATCCCAATCGGACATGAGCGTCGCCTTCCTGTGAGGCAGCATAAGTGGCGCACGAAACGCTCACAAGCGCGTCTTGCAGCAAAGTGTGTAATCGTGCACAAGCATAGCGGATGAGCGAACCTTCGGAATCTCCGCCGGCAGCGCCCAAGCGCAGGCCGCGGCGCATCTTTGGCATCGGCGCAATCCTGCTGGGCGTCCCGATTATTCTATGGCTGGGGGCAGCCCTCTTCGTCGCGCGATCGTTGATGTTCCCGGACTTTCTCCGCGACGGCAGGCAGGACGTCTTCGGACAGCATGTTCCGTCGTTCAAGCGGGGCTCGGTGACGGACATCGGGGCCGCGCTCGGCGTCGAGCCCGAGCGATTGGACTGCGGTGTGGTCGAAGAGGACGGCATCCGCCACCGTCAGGTCAGCGTGGTGGGATGGTATTTCCCAGGCAAACGCCGCGAAGTGGTGGTGATCGTGCCGGCGGCGGGAGCGCCGGAAGTGGCTATGATTCCGTACGCGAAGTTTCTGCTGGGCGCCGGCTACACCGTGGTCGCGAGCTACAGCGCCAACAATCCGAGCTACGGAATCAACTGGGGAATGCTGAAGCGCAAATTCGCGCTGGCGACCGCGCGCACGCTTGGCGCCGACGGCTTCGATAAAATCGCCGCGCTGGGGATATCCGAGGGCGCCGCCGGCGCGATCATGGCGCAGGCCGAGCAGCCGGTCTTCACTGCGATCGTCGCCGACAGTTCCTACGCCAACCTCGCGCAACTGTTCATGCGCAGCCCGTCGCTGTCACGGCTGAATCCCGCGTTCGCCGGCACGGTAATGTGGGAAGCGCGGCTATGGTTCGGGCGCTCGCTGTACAAAATCTCGCCGGTCACCGACGCGGGCAACCTGGGCACTTGCTCATTGCTCATCATCCAGAATCGCGACGACAGGATCACGCCGATTGCCGACGGTAAAGCGCTGCTCGACTCGGCAGGCTTCAACGCGCAGATGTGGACGGTGCCGTCGGGCGGCCACGGCGACGCGATCTACGAGGATCCCAACGGGTACGCCGCGCGAGTCATTAAATTCCTCGACGCGAGTTTTGACATCGAGCGGCCCGCCGCCAAGCCGCAGGCGCATTGACGGCGGGCTAAATCGCCGGTCCGGCTACATTCGCGGCTGGCTCAGCTCGACCAGCAGCGTGCTCTTGAGCCGCTCGAACAGCTCGTCAATGTTCCACGGGCCGTTGTTATACAGAATCTTGTCGGGAACGATGTGCCGATAGCGCATGATGCGAAAGCCCGACGCGCCAAAGCATTGCCCGGTAACGTTCGCGGCATCGTCGCTGGCGAGAAAAACCACGATCGGCGCGACGTTGGCGGGATCGCGCGGGGTGCCCTCGACGTTTTCGGACTGCGGGATTCCGGTCGCGCCGGGCATCCTGCCCGCCGGAATCGTGTCGGTCATGCGGGTCGCCGCTCCCGGCATGATCGCATTTACCGTGATTCCATATTTCTGCAGCGAGTTCGCGCTCGAGTACGTCAGGCCCAGGACTCCCGCTTTGGCGGCGGCGTAGTTGGGCTGGCCGGGACTGCCCAGCGCCGAGTTCGATGAGAAGTTGATGATCCTGCCGTACTTGTGCTCGCGCATATACGCCGACGCGGGACGGACCGTGCAGTAGTGCCCCTTGAGATGCACTCGGATCACGTCGTCCCATTCCTGTTCGGACATGTTGAAGATCATGCGGTCGCGCAGGATGCCGGCGACGTTGACCAGGATATCGAGCTTGCCGAATTCCTTGATCGCCTGGTTGACGAGGCCCTCGCCACCTTCGACGGTGGCGATATCCATGTGATTGGAAACGGCGCTGCCGCCCGCGGCCTTGATTTCCTTGACCACGTCGTCGGCCGGCGATTGAGTTTCCTTCTGGCCCGCGACCGTGACGCCAAGATCGTTGACTACCACTGCGCATCCCTGCGCGGCGAATGCCCTCGCGACGCCGCGGCCGATGCCGCGACCGCCGCCGGTGATGGCGGCTACCTTTCCGTCGAGCTTGCCCATTGCTCAATATCTCCCTTGCGGCATAATGCCGGAATCCAAACGCGCCCAGCGTTTTGGTTCGTATAAGGCGCTTATAGCGCAAAACCCGGCGAACAGAACAGACGCGCTATCGCTTACGCCGCGACCGTCGCCTGCCCGCTCACTTGGACTCACTGTAGGGATCGGAAAAGACGAATTCCCTGACGTCTCCCGAGGTCGTGAGGCGGCCTATCTTGCCGTTGGGCTCGGTGAACCACAGGCGGCCGTCGGGACCGGCCGTGATGAAAGTCGCCATCGAGTTTGCAGGCGTGGGCAACCGCGTGAACTCTCCCCGCGGCGTCACGCGATAGATCAGTTGCGCGCGAATCACCGTGACCCAGAGATTTTTGTCGGCGCCCGCCGCGATTCCGAGCGGCACACCGGGCTTGGGCAATGCGAACTCCGAGATATAGCCACCGGGCGTGATGCTGCCAATTTTGTTGGCCCGCGGTTGGGTGAACCACACGTTGCCGTCGGCGCCAAGTGTCATCATCGCAGGGCGGCCGTCGGGATTGAGGATTTGGAACTCCTTGACCGCGCCCGAGACGGTGACGCGCGCGATGCGATTGACCTGATCCTCGGCGAGCCACAGGTTGCCGTCGCTGCCGGCGACTATTTCGGCGGGACCGGTCCCCTTGGGCAGTTCGATCTCGGTCAGAGTGCCGGTGGTGCTGAGCCGCCCGATACGATTGCCCGAATGCTCGGTGAACCAGAGATTGCCGTCGGGTCCCGAGGTGATTCCCGCCGGTCCGCTGTTTGGATGGGGCAATTTGACGTATGCGATTTTGCCGTCGGGCGCCACGCGGCCGATCCGGTTGCCGGCCGCATCGGTGAACCAGACTGCGCCGTCGGGGCCCGCGGTGATCCGTTCGGCGAATCCGCCGGGATCGATCGGAAAGCGTTTGGCGGCGCCGTACGGGGTCATCCGTCCTATCCCGTCGCCCTGGTACTCGGTGAACCACAGATTGCCGTCGAGGCCCGCCGTGATTGCGTACGGCGCATGGGTGCCCAGCGCCGCTCCGGTGGGCGTTGGTTTCGCGCTCGCAACGGCGCCGGCCGCGGGCGCGGGCTTCGAGGGCGAGGGTTGTCGCGCGGCGCATCCCTGCACGATCGCAAGAGCGGCGGCAAAAATTGCGAACTTCAGCGCGCGGTTGATCGAGGGCTGGCTCAATTGACGGTTGCTCCCGGAGTATTGCCGATCGGATTTCGCGGCCAAGTGATGCTTATAGTTCAAGCCGCGGGCGCGCCACAACTTGAGCGCCGGGTGCGATCGATGGGGCGGACGCAGTAATCGGGGAATCTAGCTGCTGAAGCGCCCGCTGCCGACGGCGATCTCGCGCAACTTGGCGACGCGCGACTGTATCGCGCGGCTGCGGCGCATTCGTTCCAGCGTCAGCGGGATTCGATAGGTCCAGTTCGAATCGCTGATCGTTCCGGGCCGATTGATTCGCGCACTCCATCCAAACAAATCCTGGATCGGAATTATCACCAGCCGCGACGGCGCCGCGTACAGCGCCGCCAGAATCGCATCGCGCGCCCTTTCCCCGAGCATTGGGCGAGGATTCACCCGGCGCTCGAGACCAAGCGCGCGCACGAATTTCTCACGCTCGGCAACCGGCTGCGCGCGCCACCACACGGTCAGCGGTTCGGTGTCATGCGTGCCCGTAGTCGCGAGCGAAAGTTCGGGATAGGCCGCGGGGCTGAGAAATGGCTCATCGCTTCGGCTCCAGTCGCGTTCCCACTGCATCACCTTGTATCCCGGCACGCCCAGGCGCGTGAGCGATTCGCGCACCCACGGCGGCACCGTGCCCAGGTCTTCAGCGATCAGTTCCGCCGCGCCAACTTCCTGCTGGATCGCGCGGATCACCTCTTCGCCCTGGAGCCGCTGATCCGCTTCGTCCGCCGGTGTGAAAATTCCCGCCGCGTCCGGGTCAGAGCCGAAATTGAAAGTTCGATAAAGCCCAACGACGTGATCGACTCGAATCAAATCGTAAAGCGAACTGGCGCGGCGCGCGCGCGCGCGCAGCAGCTTGAATCCACGCGCGCGCATCTGATCCCAGTTGGGGATCGGCAGGCCCCATCGCTGTCCCTTGGGATTGAAATCGTCGGGTGGCGCGCCGACGGTGCGCGACAGATCGAACTCGTCCTGGTTCGCCCACACCTCGGCGCTGTCGCCCCGCGGCGAGAACGCAAGGTCTCCGCCGATCAGCGCGCCGCGCGAGGATGCGTAGGCGCGCATCTGCGACCATTGCCGGTGCGCGATGAACTGCCAATAGGCGTACATCTCGATCGGCTCGGCCAGTTCGCGGCGCGCGGCTGCGAGCGCGGCGGGATCGCGCTGCGCAATTTGCGCCGGCCACGCTTCCCAACCGCTCCAGTTGAAGCGCTCCTTGAGCGCGCGAAACAACGCGTAGTCGCCGAGCCAGTACGAGTTGGCCTCGATGAACCCGTCGAGTTGCGCAGCCTCGTCGCGTCCGCCGCGCGCCCGGGTCGCCCGGTATGCGCGCTCGAGCAGCGCAAATTTCTCCCGCCGTATGATCGAACGTCGCACAAAGCGCGCCTTACCAACCGCCGCGCGCGCGCGCTTCAGCACGACCCGCCCGACGCCGGCCAGCCCGCCCACCGAGATATACATCGGATCGATCGCCATCACGCTCATCGCGCTGTACGGGCTGAGATCGCCGCGGCCGGTCTCGTCCAACGGCAGCAGCTGGATTACCCGATGACCCATCGACAGCGCGAAATCCATCATCGGCGCGAGATCCGGTATTTCCCCGCGTCCGAGGCTGTCGCGCGTGCGGATCGAGAATAGTGGAATCAGAATTCCCGCGGACCGCGTCAGCATCGTGCGATTATCCAGCGGTCCGCTCGATCCTCGGGGTTCAAATCACGTAGCCGCCGTTGGGGCTGAGCACCTGGCCGACCATGAACTTCGAATCCTCGCAGGCCAGATAAAGCGCCGCCGCCGCGATGTCGCTCGGCTCGCCGAAGCGCCCCATCGGCGTCATCGCTTCCAGCTGCTTGCGGAACTCGCCCTCGATGATCGCGGTCATCGGCGTGTCGATGAATCCCGGCGCGATGCAATTGACCAGAATCCCCATCATCACCACTTCCCGCGCCACCGACTTGGTGAACGCGATGATACCGCCCTTCGCCGCGCAGTAATCCGACGCGAACGCCAGCCCCGTGGTGCCGGCGACCGAGCCCATATTGATGATGCGTCCCGACTGTTTCGGGATCATCAGCTTGAGCGCCTCGCGGGTGCAGTAGAACGTCGAGTCGAGATGCGTCGCGAGCATCTTGTGCCAATCCTCGTCGGTCTTCTGGTGAGTCGGGGTCACCTCGCTAGTGTCGCGAGCGCGTGCGATGCCCGCGTTGTTGATCAGGATGTCGATGGTCCCGAACGCGGCGATGAAGTCGGCGAACATCTTGCCGACCGCCGCGCTGCTCGACACGTCCGCAACGAACGCCCGCGCCCTGCCGCCCGCGCGCTCGATTTCAGTCACGACGTTTTGCGCCGACTCGGGCCTGATGTCGTTGACGCCGACTTTCGCGCCCTCGCGCGCGAACGTCAGTCCCATCTCGCGCCCCAGCCCCGAGCCTGCGCCGGTGATCAGTACAACTTTGTCCTTCAGTTTCATCGCGCCCCTACTTCTTGCCTTCCCTGAGTTGTCGCTTCCAGTCCAGCCGCCGCGCCTGCGCGCCGGCCGCCTCCGCTTCCGGCACCATCCCCTTCTTTTGATAGAACATGCTGAGGTTGGTGTACGCCAGGATGTCTTCCGGTTCCTGCGCGATATATTTTTTCGTCAGCTCGATCGCTGCGTCGAGATCGCCCTTGGCCTGGTAGCACATCGTCATTCCGTGGATCGCATCGGCGTACTTCGGATCGATCTCGAGCGCTTGTTTGTACAACTCGATCGCTTCGTCGAACTTGTCATCGGCGTATGCGTCAATCGCCTGGTCGTACAGTTCTTCTTTGTCGGGCATGGCGAACCTCCGGTAAATGCGCGCGCCGCACGTTGCGGGAAGATTTCGCGCACACCCATCCTCTTATATACTAGACTCTGCATTATGGAGAATTCGCCCGCACCGACCGAAGCAGACGTTTACGAAGTGCTGCGCGAGTGCTACGACCCCGAGATTCCCGTCAATCTCGTGGATCTCGGACTCATCTACGGCGTCGCGATCGACAACCGCGTCGTCAATGTCACGATGACGCTCACCGCGCCCGGCTGCCAGATGGGCATGATGATCACGCAGGAGATCCAGGACAAGCTGCTCGGCATTCCCGGCTGCGACGACGCCTGCGTCGAGATCGTCTGGGATCCGCCATGGACACCGCACATGATGAGCGACGCGGCGAAAAAACAACTCGACCTCGACGACTAGCGCCGCCCCGCGTCAGTCCGGATCGATCAGCACGCCCGGGTTGAGAATCCCGCGCGGATCGAGCGCGCGCTTCGCCGCCTTCAGCGCCCGCGCGAATCCATCCGGACGCTGGCGGTCGTACCACGGCCGATGGTAGCGGCCGACCGAGTGATGATGCGTGATCGTGCCGCCCAGCCGCATCAGCTTGTCCGAGACCGCCGCCTTTATTTCGTCCCACTGCTCGATCTCACCGCCGCGTCTGCCCGGCGCCAGCACCGTGTAGTACGGCGCCGGCCCGTCGGGATAAACGTGCGTGAACCGGCAGGTGACCGTGCCCTTGCCGCACACTCGGGCTATCGTATCGCGCGCGCACTCCATCAGCTGGCGATGAAATTCCCCGAATCGCTCCCACGTGATCGCAGTCTCGAACGTGTCGCTCACCATTCCCATCGCGGCCAGCGTGTCCATCAGGTAGGGCGCGCTCAGAAACGCGTTGCGCCACGCTCCCGCCGATCCTTCGTGCGTCGCGTCGGCGTCGGTGCGGGTCTTCGCCGCGTCCGCCGGTATTTTCCCGCCGTGATCCGCGCAGCACTCCAGCGCGCGCTTCATCCACGGCTCCAGCGGATGGTCCGCCGACTCGAATGCGAGCACCAGCACGGCCTCATCACCGTTGCCCGCGCCGGAATTGAAAGCCTCGCCTTCGTCGAGTACCCGGCAATTCGCGGGATACAGCCCGGCCTGTGAAATCTGGCGCACCGCCTCCGCCGCCTCGATCATGCTGGGAAACGGAATCGACGCGCCCGTGCGAAACGTCGGCCGATCCTGAAGCCGCATCCAGGCCTCGGTGATGATGCCCAAAATTCCTTCGGAGCCGATGAACATCCGGTCCGGGCTGGGACCTGCGCCCGATCCGGGCAAGCGCCGCGATTCGACGATCCCGGTTGGAGTCACGACGCGCAGCGATTCGACGAAGTCGTCGATATGCGTGTACAGCGTCGCGAAATGCCCGCCCGACCGCGTCGCGATCCATCCGCCCAGCGTGGAAAATTCAAACGACTGCGGAAAATGTCGAATCGTGAGGCCCGCCGGCTTCAACTGCGCGTCGAGCGCGGGACCATACACCCCGGCCTGAATTCGCGCCGCGCGCGAGACCCGATCGACTTCCACGACTTTGTCCAGATGCATCAGATCGATCGAGACCGCGCCGCGACAGCGCTCGCCTTCGGGTGGTTCGACTCCGCCGACGACGCTCGAGCCGCCGCCGTATGGCACCGCTGCAATCCGCGCGCCGTCGCACCATTCGAGCACCGCGATCAGTTCTTTCTCATCGCGCGGAAACGCGACGACGTCGATCGGATTCGGATAGTAACGGCGAAACGCACGCCTGAGATCGCGCGAACTCTTGCCGTAGGTGTGGCCGGCGCGATCGTGGATGCTCGCCGAGCAAATCGCTTCGAGCGCCGCCGGTGGTTTCACCCGCGGCGCGCGCAGATTCAGCTCGCTTTCCTTGGGCGCCGGCGTGATCTTGATTGGTCCCAGGCCGAATCGCTGGGCGATTCGCTCGGCCATATGCTTTTGCTGTTCGGGAGTCGGCCCCTGGTCCTCGTAGCCCCATCCCCAGAACTTTCGCCTGCGATTCTCGGCCATCGGATTGATCCTCGTGATGCGCGCTATGCGTCAAAGTTGCTGAACCCCGCGATTTTGCGCCCGCCCCGCCCGCGAGGGCAAACAACAAATGCTGCGCGCGGTGACCACCGGCCGCCTTGCGACCGGCAGGTCGCTTCCTCTTTTGTGTCATCCCGAGCGAAGCCGAGGGACCCCGGCTCCTGCATCGCCCCGACAGGAAACCTTTGCGTAACTAACGCCGGACGCCGAGCATGCGTCGAGATTCTTCGCTACAGCGGCTTTCGCTCAGAACGACACGAGCGCCGCTTGCTTTTTTTGTGTCATCCTGAGCGCAGCGAAGGATCTCGCGCGCCACGCCGGATTATTCGACGCTGCTATTCGAAGCGCGTGATCGCTTCGCGCATATCACGCGAGATTTCGCATTCTTTTGGATTGATCCGCTTCACTCACTTGGCGCTGCTCGCGGCGGTGTCGCCCGCGGCCGGTTCCACAGCTTCCGGATGCGACGGCTTCGGCATGTGAATGTAAAGCTTGTCGGCCGACGGACGTCCGTCGCTATGCATCGACGGCGGGCGCATCGCGTACTTCACTTCCCGCGCATGCTCGGCGAACTGCCGGTCCGGATTGTACACGCTGTTGAACTTCCACAGCATTTTGATGAAGTTGGTTTGCCCTTTGAGCGCGAGCTTGCCCACAATCGGCGCCATCGACTTCAGCGCCGCGAAGCCAAGATGCTTGCGGTTGAGCACAGCCTGCGTCTTCACCAGCTCCTGGTAGAACTGAAGCAGCGGCAGCTTGGTCGGCAGCACCGCATGCTGGATGTCATACAGCCGGTAGTCCAGCGTCGTCAGCTTGCGCGATTCCGTGAACCACAGCTCCGTGCCGGGATACGGCGTCGCCACCGTCAGGTGAACGACCTCCGGGACGCTGATCGCCCACTGGCGGATCACCTCGAAGCGCTTCTCGTCCCATGACGGGTCCGCGATCAGGTTGATCGCGACGATCAGGCCCATCTCGCGCGCGACTTCGAGCGCCTTGAAGTTGACGCCCATCGACGAGCGCTTGCGATGCAGCTTCAGTCCTTCCTCGTCGATCGCCTCCAGCCCGAGGAACATGTACTCCATCCCGAGCTTGCGCCAGTAGCGAAACACTTCCGGATTGCGGCACAGCACGTCGGCGCGGGTCTCGAGGTAGTACTGCTTTTTGATCTTGCGCTTTTCGATTTCATGACCGATCGCAAACCCGTGCTCGGGATGCACGAACGCAACGTCATCGACGATGAAGACGTTGGGCTCCTTGATCGACAGCATGTCTTCTGCCGCGGCTTCCGGCGTCGATTTGCGGTAACTGCGGCCGTAGAACGTCCACGCGCTGCAGAACGAGCAATCCCACGGGCAGCCGCGCGTGAACTCGATCGACGCGCACGGGTCGAGCATCCCGATAAAGTACTTGTTGCGCCGGCGTCCCAGGTCGCGCGCCGGAAAAAACTTGTCCAGATCGTCGAGCATCACCGGCGTCGGTCCCGACCCTTGCGTCGTCATGACGCCGGGAACTTTCCCGATCGAGCCCGTGCCGATCGCGTCGAGCAGCATCGGCGTCGCGGTCTCGCCCTCGCCGCGGATGACCGCGTCGATCGCGCCGTCGGCGTGCTCGAGGATTTCGTCGGCGACGAACGAGCCGCTGTGCCCGCCGGTGAAGACGAAGCAATCCTTCCTCAGCCGCTTCACGTCCTTGGCGAGATCGATCACCTCGGGTACGTTGGCAAGGTAATTGAGCGAGAACCCAACCGCACTTGGGTGGAAGCTCTCGAGCTCGGCGAACAGATCGCGATGCTTGAAAATCTGCAGGTCGATAATCCTCACGTCGTGGCCGGCCGCGCGCGTTGCCGCCGCCACCCGCTCCATTCCCAGCGGTTCCAGCCGCAAATAAATCTCGCTGTACATAAGCGGACTCGGATGCACGAACAGAACCCGCATAGACTCCCTCCGGCGCCGCATCTTTCGGCCGTGCGACAGCGACACCTTCCACTTAATTGGCTAATCTTCGGTAAATCTCCACCTGACCAATCGGCCAGCGGCGATCGTTAGCATCCTAATATGCCGGCTGAGGCAAGGAAACAGCATGTCAAAAGCGCCGTCATGCTATTAATAGTTCTTATGCCCGCGAACGACGCGCCTCGGCCCGGAAAGTACCTCTTCATCGCCGTCATTTTTGTTGCGGTGTTGATCGACGCGGTCCTGTTCGGGATCGTCCATGAGAATTTCGTCCGTGACCACGGCTACGACGTTCGTCCGCGACACCCCGCGGTGGCCAAGCCCGCCCCGCCCTGACGCCGCCCGCAGCCGAGTTCGGCCTTGACAAGCGCGCGCCAGCGCCGGAGTTTTGGCTCTAAGCTCACTATTCCAAAAAACGATTCGGAGAAATCATGCAGTACTCAAAATTGGGCAAGACTGGAATCACCGTCTCACGCATCTGCCTCGGATGCATGAGCTATGGCGACAAGAAATGGCGCGATTGGGTGCTGACGATGGACCAGGCGCGCGAACATTTCGCCGCCGCCGTCGAGTCGGGAATCAACTTCTTCGACACCGCCAACGTCTATTCAATCGGCGTGAGCGAGGAGGTCACCGGGCGATGGCTCGGCGAGATGGCCAAGCGCGACGAGATCGTTGTCGCGACCAAAGTGCACGGCCCGATGGCGCCGGGTCTCAATCGCGCGGGGCTGAGCCGCAAGAATATTCTCGAAGCGTGCGACGCGTCGCTGCGCCGCCTCAAGATGGATTTTATCGACCTCTACCAAATCCACCGCTGGGACTACACGACGCCGATCGAGGAAACCCTCGAGGCGCTGGATTCGTTGGTGCGCGCCGGAAAAGTGCGCTACCTGGGCGCGAGCTCGATGGCCGCGTGGCAATTCGCCAAGGCGCTTGCTCTGCAGAAGGAAAACGGATGGCACCGGTTCGTCTCGATGCAAAACCATTACAACCTCGTCTATCGCGAGGAGGAGCGCGAGATGAATTCGCTCTGCATCGACAACGGCGTCGGCTTGATTCCATGGAGCCCGCTCGCGCGCGGATTTCTGGCGGGCAATCGCGACAAGGGCGGCGCCGGTCCAACCGCGCGCGCCAAGACCGACGACTTCGCCAAGAATATGTACTTCCGCGAGTACGACTTCGAAGTGCTCAGCGTGGTCGAGCAGATCGCCAAACAGCGCGGCGTCACGCCGTCGCAGATCGCATGCGCGTGGATCCTGCAGGCGCCCGGCGTCACCGCACCCATCATCGGCGCGACCAAGCTCGCTCATCTCAAGGAGGCGATCGCGGCCGTCGAGGTGAAGCTCAGCGCTGACGAAGTCGCCGCGCTCGAGAAGCCGTACCGGCCCCATCCGATTCTCGGCCACGAACAGCCAAGGCCGGCGCGGATGGTGCAGGCGCGCTGAGCGCGGGATTGTTTCACGTGAAACGTTGCGGCAATCGCGGATAACACACGCCGATCAACAAGTTTTGCCATAAATGTTTCACGTGAAACATTAAGAGTTCAGGAGAACGGACCGCGAACCCGCCAAAACCAAACCTTAAAGCGTTACTTGAGGTTGATGGGGCGCTGCGGCGTCCGCGGGCATCGGAAATGGCAAGCCCGTGGGCGCCGGGAGACTATTCGGCGCTGTTCGTTATCCCTTCAGCGTTGCTTGCAGGTTTGCGCCCTCGCGGCGGCGGAATCCGACCGCGACGCTCAGCCGCTCGAGGTGCTGATCTATAATCTTGCCGCCGAGCCGCACGCGATGCTCGGCGAAGAACTGCTTGACCTCGTCTTCGCGATCCAGCAGCGCGACCACGGCTTCGCACATCCGCGGCAGTGCGTTGTCGGGATACTTCTCAATCATCTCGTCCCAATGCGCGCGCACAAAGTCCCACGCCTGGTAGCGGCAGGCGGGGTTGAGCAGCAGCGAATGCATCAGGTAGGGCGAATTCTGGGTTCGCACCTGCCCGTCCAGCGTCATCGCCATGGTTTTTTTCAGGAGATCGCGATCGCGGAAATCTGCCAGCGCAAACAGGAAGCGCTGCTCTTCCTGCGGCGTGCGCGGCGCTTTGAACTTTCGCTTGAACTCCTCGTAACGCGCGGCGTCGCCGCAATGCGCCAGGATGTTCACCAGCGCGGGCATCAGGTCACGATCCGCGGATTCGGGATTATTCTCGAAGCGCGCATACAGATCGCGCGCGCGCTGGTGAACCTCGGGATCGTCGCCGAGCGTGCCGAGCGCGCCGATGAGCGTGCCGCGCAACTGGCGCACGAGCTCGCTCTCGCCGGACTTTGGCTCCCAGCCCAGCCGCGCGGCCGCGGGACCGGCGATCTCGCGCACCGTGGCGGCCAGCGCGGGCCGATCGGCGTCGGACGCGATCATGTCGAGGTATGCAAACGCACCAATCAGCGCGCGCCACACGTTGATGTCGGTCTCGCCGGTGAACAGCCGCGCCATCTTGAGGAACTCGCTGAGCGGGCCAAGTCCCGCGACGGTCACCGCCCAGGTATCGCTTACCAGCCCGAAGCGTTCGATCGGCTGCAGCGCGCCGAGATTCTTGGTGATCGCCGCGAGCAGCGCTGGCGCATAGTGCACGCGATAGAAGCCGTGGCCGCCCTCGTTCAACAGCGCCCATTCGAGCTTGCCCGGGAGGTCGAGCGTCGCGTCGGCGGTGGTGAGGATCACCTTGTGCGTCGAGACGCCCTTGTCGGTCTTCGCGCGAACCATCACGGGCACATGCCAGAGCTGATGGTTGTCCTCGGCGAGATAGAAGAAGCGGCGCTGCGAGAGCTTGAGTCCGCCGCCGTTTTCGTTGGCCGCCAGCGCCGCCTCGATGATCGGAAAGCCGGGCTGGAAGATCCACGAGTCCATCATTTTGCGCACGGGCTCGCGCGACGCCGCCTCGAGCGCGTCCCACAAATCGCCGGTCTCGGTGTTGTTGAATTGATGCTTGTTCAGGTAGAGGCGGATCCCGTCGCGAAAGACGTTGGCGCCCAGGAACTGCTCGAGCATCCGCAGCACCGCCGCGCCCTTCTCGTAGGTCAGGATGTCGAACATCGCGCGGCAGTCCTCGGGACTGCGCACGGTGTATTCAATCGGGCGCGTGCTGCGCAGCCCGTCGATCGACATCGCCGCCGCGCGCGAGACGCTGAAGCTCTCCCATCGCTTCCACTCCGGCTTCCACGCGTCAACCGCCAGCATCTCCATGAAGGTGGCGAACGCCTCATTGAGCCAGATTCCGTTCCACCATCGCATGGTGACGAGATCGCCGAACCACATGTGCGCGTTTTCGTGCGACACCACGTCGGCGACGCGCTCGAGCTCGGCGCGCGACGCGGTCTTTTCATCGGCGAGCAGCGCGGTCTCGCGAAACGTGATCGCGCCCAGATTTTCCATCGCACCCGAGGCGAAATCGGGAATCGCGATCAGGTCGAGCTTGTCGCCGGGATACTTGAGTCCGTAGTAGCCGGCGAAATGCTTGAGCGAGAACGCGCCAATCTGCCGCGCCCAACCGGTCAGCGACTGTTTGCCGGGAACGTGAACGATCCGCAGCGGCGTGCCCGCATCGACCGGCGCGGTCGCATCGAACTCGCCGACGATGAACGCGACCAGGTAGGTGGACATCGGGATCGTCTCCTTGAAGACGACCTCCTTCTTTGCGCCGGCCAGCTTGCGCTCGCTCTCCTGTCCGCCGTTGGAGATAGCGGCCAGGTGCTCATCGACCACCAGCGTCACCTTGTAGCTCGCCTTGAGCGCCGGCTCGTCCCAGCACGGGAACGCGCGGCGGGCATCGGTGGATTCGAACTGCGTCGTCGCGGCGACGTGGGTCTTGCCCGACGCGTCCTGGTATTGGCTGCGATAAAAGCCGTGCAGCTTGTCGTTCAGGATTCCGCGGAACGCAATCTTAAGCCGCCATTCGCCCGGCGAAAGCTTCTCGGCGAATCGGAGATGCGCGCGTTCCTTGGCCGGCTCCAGCTCGGCCTTCGCGGCGAGAGATTTTCCGCCGCGTTGCGCGCTCACCTTGTCGATTTCCAGCTCGAGCGCGTTCAGCACGACGTCGTCGGTCGCATCGTTGACGACGACGTCGATATTCACTTCGCCTTGAAACGTGAACGCCTTGAGATCGGGCGTGAGCCGAATTTCGTAGCGCTTGGGCGCGGCGTTTTTCGGCAGGCGATAATCATCCGAAACATCAGCCAGTGGAGCTCCATCCTGATCGCGCATCTGGTCCCTCTTCCTTGGTATGCAGTCGGGCGTGAAAAAGTGAAAATGGGAAAGTGAAAAATTGCGCGGGGCGCGCCCCGCAGACGCATAGCCTAGTTCAAACCGCGCCGGGGCGCGAGCAATTGACTCGGCGGCGCGCCGGAAGCACTGGCTAAAGTTTGCCCTTAGACGATATGTTGAAATTTCGGTTGTGTCCTTCGCAGGAGGTATTCAATGAAGACCGGCAAGCCCGCAGAAATCGGAATCGATCCAGCGCGACTCGATCGGGTCGCCGCCGCGATACGCCACGATGTCGCGAACAACCGCTACGACGGAGTGGTGTACGCCGTCGCCCGGGGCGGCGTGGTGGCGGCGCATGAGGCAGTCGGCTTCGCCGATCGGGCCAGCAACCGCGCCGCGCGCATCGATGACATTTTCGCGATCATGTCGATCACCAAGACGATGACCACTGCGGCGGTTTTGGCGCGCGTGGAACGCGGGGAGCTTGCGCTGACAACGAAGATCGCAGACGTGATCCCGGAGTTCGCAGTCAAGGGCAAGCAGCGGATCTCAGTTGCTCATATGCTGACTCACACTGCCGGGATGGCGGCGACTCCTGCGCTCCCGCCGGAGTTGTTCGGCAACCTCGAGGCTTTTGTAGCGGCAGCGTGCCAGCAACTCCCCGATACCGTTCCCGGCAGCGCCGTCAGCTACAGTGCGCTGACCGCGCACGCGGTGCTGGCGGAAGTGGTGCGGAGAGTTGACGGCGGGCGCCGGTCGTTCCGCGACATTCTCGCGCAGGAATTCTTCGAGCCATTGGCCATGAAAGAAACCGCTTTGGGCCGGCGCAAGGATCTCGCCGCGCGGTTCGTTCCAATAGTCGTGCGCGACCGAACTCCCGGCGTCTTCCAGCCCGAATTGCTCGAAGCGATGAACCTGCTGCTAACCGCAGAGGCTGAAATTCCGGCCGGCGGCGTGGTTTCTACTGCGGGCGACATCTTGCGATGGGCCGAGATGCTCAGGCGTGGCGGCGAACTCGACGGAGTTCGAGTGCTGTCGCCGGCATCGATCCGGCTGGCCGCCAGCATCCACACCGGCACGCTCCCGAATAATCTGTTCAGCTATGCCTACGAGGCGCGCGGATGGGGCGAATTCCCCGCCAACCTGGGATTGACCTTCTTCATCCGCGGAACGGGTATCTTCCCGCACCCGTTCGGCACGACGGCGTCGCCCTCGACGTTCGGCGGTCTCGGCGCTGGTTCGACCATGTTCTGGATCGATCCCGAGCGGGATTTGACGTTCGTGTGCCTGACCGCCGGACTGCTCGAGGAATCGCGCAATTTCGAACGTCTTCAGCGGCTCTCGGACATGGTCCTTGCTTCGGTCGTGAACTGAAACGACCGACACGGGTCGCGGACGGCGGTGGTTTCAAAATGGAAATTCCAGCCGACCTGGAACCCGTGGTATTGAAACGTCCTCTTGTCCCAAAGGCCCCGTAGCTCGGTTGTGGCGGGCTCGTGTAAACTGTTCGTCGGGTTGTAACTGTACCAATATTCGGAGATGAGACAGCACGCTTATGGAAAGCACTCAGAAACTTCAGCAAATGCTCGATGAACTCAAAGACTCAGGGCGCCTGCTCGAAATCGCCAACACGGCCGCTGAGATCAACTCGGCGGTCATGCTGCTGGAGGCGGTGAACGTGGACGCGGCGAGTGAGTCTCTTAAAGCCGCTCTCGACGTCTTGGGCAGAGAGTTGGAAGAAGGACATCACGGCATAACACGTAGCAAAGCAGCCCAAATCCAACAGTTGCGCTCACTGGTGGAAGCGCTTGGTCCGCTGGACGTTTTTCGCGAGCAGATCTCCGTACTGTACGAGTTGCATCGCATCAAGCCCAGAGAAGCCGAAACAAGGTGGGCGAAGTTGAAGGCGGACAAGCTGCTTGCGAAAATCCAGACCTTCGTGAAGATCGCCGAGACTCTCGACTCAATTAACGCGCTCAGGCATGCAATCGAGAGTCGCGTGGAAGGATACAAGTCCGAGTAGCTCGTCTCGCAGCTCACGCGCTGCTCTGATCCGACTCGCCGCCTGGCGTCCACGGCGGCAGGTTATGCGACCGATCGCTCTTATGGCACGGTGCCGAGCCGGAGGGGGCGCTGCATCCACACGACATCCCAGTAACGGTCGAGCTTGCGGCCGCATTCGCTGAAGACGCCAACCTCGGTGAAGCCGAAGCGTCGATGCAGTTTGATCGATGCGTCGTTGGGAATCGTGATCCCGGCCAACAGGCGATGAATGTCCTCGTTCTTCAGCGCGTCGAACAGGACGCGGTACAGCATCGCACCGATTCCCCGCCGCTTGTCGTCGTGCGCGCAGTAAACGGAGGTCTCGACGCTCGTGTCGTACGCCGCCTTGTCGCGAAACGGTCCCGTGCACGCATAGCCGGCGACCCGGCCGGCATCTTCCGCGACGAACATGCGATAGCGTTTCGTACCAGCGTGCTCATCGAACCATCGCGCGCGCTGCTTCACCGAGAATGGTTCCAAGTCGAAGGTGATGGGCGTGTTGATGATGTAGTAGTTGTAAATTTCCGTCAGGCGCGGCAGGTCGTCGCGCACCGCCGGCCGAATCTTTACCTCCGCCATGACACTGGTCTCCCGCTCGCGAAGTTTCTTTGGCACGAGTCACAGGCAACGCCAGATGCAAAGTTGAATCAAGCGGCGGGATTGCCCTTTGCAAGATCGGCAAACGTGATCAGTTCGATCGCATTTCGAGCGATCGCATCGCGCACGCGCCGGCTGGTGAGAATCTCGACCTCGAGTTGCGCCTCGACCGCAGGCGGGACGCCGCCGATATCGGCGGCCGGATGAAAATACATTTCCGTGGCGCCATCGCGGATACGATCGATCACGCCCACGACGTAATCCTCGCTCAGATGACCGCTCTGATGAAGTCCAAACAGTGCGTCGGTCGAGATGAGGCCCCGCTCCGCCATCATCCGGCGGGTTCGACGCGACAGGGTGCGAAAGATGATCGATTCGACGAGCTTGCGCGGCGCATTGTCTCGCCGCAGCCGCAGCGTGGTCATCACGCGCTCGCGCGGAAGCCTGATGCATGGCACTTTATATTCGACGGCGAGGTCAACCAAAATATCGGCGAACAGCGGATGGACGTGGAAATTCAAGTGCCCGTCGATATGGTGGAGGCAGCCGATCAACTCGAGATGGCGCTCGACTTGCGCGCGCAGTTCGTCGGTCATCGCGGCGCGCATCGAACGGTCGAAGAAATATCGCATCCCCGCAGCCACGGGATTGTCGCTGAACTCTCCCGACGCGCGCACCGCGGCGCCGAGCCGCGACGCATCGAGCAGGCTGCGTCCCCGGCAGACCACCACATGCAGCCCGACGTCGAGCGCGGGATTTTCGCGCGCTATTTGAGCAGCGGCCGGCGCGGCGGGCTCCGCAACCATCAGGCTCGCACTGCGCAAGATTCCGTCGCGACTCGCCCGCACGATGCCGGCGTTGACCTCGGGCGACAAGCCGAAGTCGTCGGCGTTAACGATCAGGCGCTTCAAACTGTGCCACCGCCAATCGCCACGGACGGCGGATAATGACCCTGCCGGACCAGTGCGAGAGTGAAAAACACCGGCACAATTCTGCTAGCATCGGATGGTTCGCTCAAGCGTGCGCTGCGAAAGTCCAACATGAGACCACGCGATTGATTCTTCTCTTTTACGCCTTCGCGCGCGAGATCGCGCCTTTCAAGCGCCGGCTCAGCCGTCGCGCTCCGCTCGCTCTGGACGGCTTGCATGGCTTTCGCGCGGAGATCGGCGGCAAACAATTCACTGTCGTTGGCCATGGAATCGGCCGCCGCCGCGCAAGCGATACCGTACACCGCGCGTTCGATCTGATACCCAACGCCGAGTTGGTAATCGGGACCGGTGTCGCCGGCGCGCTTTCGAGCGGACTGAAGCCGGGCGATCTCGTCGTCTCCGACCGCGTTTTGACGATTCATACCGACGGCCGGGTTGCCGAGCAAGTGACGGCCGTGGGCGACGCGCAACTGCGCGCGGTCGGCCGCTCGCTTGCGATCGCGGGCATCGCGTACTCGACCGGCGCGATTTTGACATCGCATTGCGTGCTCGCCACCGGCGCCGAGAAGCGTCGCGCCAAGGAAAGCACCGGCGCGATCGCGGTGGACATGGAAACCGCCGCGATTGCCGCAGAGGCCGCTGCGCGCGGGATCCCGTTCGTCGCGGTCCGGGCAGTGCTCGACGAAGTTGACGACGAAATAGTGGGCGCGGCGATGGCCGATCAGGACGGCAACGTCCGGCCGCTCGTCGCGACGTCCTACCTGCTGCGCAATCCGGCCACGATGCTCAAGCTGCCGCGGCTGATTCGAAACCTGTCGCGCGCAAGTACCGCAATCGCCGACGCACTGACGGCTATCGCGCACGACGGCAAGGTCCCGGCGGCTGCTAGGCGTGCTCGCGCGCCGGTGGGGCGAAAGAGCCCGCGCTGAGCCCGCCGTCAATTGGCACCGCGACGCCGGTGATGAAGCCCGCCTCATCCGACGCCAGGAACGCCGCCAGCGCAGCGACCTCCTCCGGCTTTCCGTTGCGCCCGAGCGGATGCGCGTCTGCGGTGCGTTCCCAAACCAGATGTGACGCGCCGGCGGGAACGGTGTTGCAATTCTCGGCGATCGGCGTTTCGATCACGCCCGGGCAGATCGACACGCATCGAATCTTGTCACGCGCGAAGTCGAGCGCGATTCCTTTCGACATGATCACGACGCCGCCTTTCGCCGCCTGGTAGGCGGCAAGATCCGGCACGCCCTTGATTCCAGCGCCGCTGGCGGTGTTGACGATCACGCCGCCGCCCTGCTTGATCATTTGCGGGATCGCATACTTGCAGCCGAAGAATACGCCCTTCAGACACACGTCCACGACCCAGTCCCATTCTTCCTCGCTCGTGTTCACCACGTTTTTGGGTACGAAGACGCCGGCGTTGTTGAACAGAATGTCGAGCCGGCCGAACGCGCTTACCGTCTCATTGACCATCCGCTCGACTTCGGCGCCGACGCGCACGTCCACCGACACCGACTTCGCGACGCCGCCGGCCTTCTCGATCTCGGCTGCGGTATTGCTCGCCGATTCGGTGCGTACGTCGGCGACCATCAGCTTCGCGCCTTCTTGCGCAAACCGAATTGCGCTGGCGCGGCCGATTCCCGAACCCGCGCCCGTGATCAACGCAACTTTGTCCTTGAGCAGCATGCCAAGTCACCTCTGTTTGCTTCGTCGTGGCTCGATGACCGACGCTTGCCACACTTGGCGAAAATTTGGAAGCGCCTCCCGATCAAGCGCCTCGCCAGCCACTGTCTGTGCTCGCTACGCGGCGGCCCAGCTCGGGTATGCGCGCGATCGCGGGCCTCCAGACAGGAAGCACGCGCTCGTAGGGAAAGTCTGCGAGATGGCGCTCGATTGCCGCGTGGTCGCCGTAGGATTCGCGGCGGGTCAGGATATGAATCGCCAGGACGGTGAAGGGCAGGTAGATGAACACGGCAGCCCATCCGATTTCCAGCGCGTTGATTCGGAACAGCATCGTGATTCCGAAGAGCACGATCCCCGCATATAGCGCCGGACCAAGCAGCGCGCGCGACCGCATCGCGGGAAGCGAACGCGCCGGCTTCGCCGAGCCGCGATTAAGCATCGCGTCAAGCCACTGGAAAATCGCAATCGTGATCGCGGCGACGAAATACCATCCCAGGTAGTTGCTGATCGGCACGCCGAAGTGCGGCCCCGGCCGATCGTACCAGAACATTTTGCCGAGGAACCATCTGTCGCCGAGCACGCTCAGTGGATCTACCACCAGGTCCACCATCACCATGAACAGCGCCGCCATCAGCCATACTCGCGGCGCACGGCGGATTTGCCACGTGTCGAGAATCCGAAAATCAGCACCCCGCCGATACAACGGCGAACTGAGCAACAACGCGAGCGTATAGCTGGCGAAAGCCAGGAAGGTGAACGACAACGAATCCATGAACGGAACGCCGAACACCCAAATCTCGCGCCCGCGGGTCGCGTCAATATAGTGATACAGCCCGAACGGGAAGCCGTTGTGAACCGAAGACCACTCGCACGCGAGCGACACGGCGTAGGTCAGGAGCGTAAACAAAATAGTCGTGCGCAGGCCGAAGTTCACGATCGCGATATACAAAAAACTCACCAGAAAGATGAACACGTACGGGCGCAGCATGATCGTTGACAGTAGTAATTGCATGGCTTGGCTTACGCGGCGCTCTTCGCCGTCCCTTTGGATCTGAAGAATTCTATCGCTGCCGCCAGCGCCGCATCGATCGGCCCCGGCGAATAACCCAACTCTGCGCGCGCCTTCGACGAGTCGAAGAACATCCGCTTTCGCGCCATCCGCACCTCGGTCAGGCTGGCCCGCGGCGCCCGGCGGGTGACGGTGCGCGCAAACGCTTCGGCGCCGAGCGCATACCCCAGCGCGACCGCATACGGAATCCTCACCTTTGGCGCGGGCAGCCCGGAAATCATGGCGAGCCGCTCGAGAAATTCCCTGAGCGTGAGATTTTCACCGCCGAGAATATACTTCTCTCCGATTCGGCCGCGCTCCGCCGCCAGCAAATGGCCGCGTGCAACATTTTCCACATCGACGATGTTAAGGCCAGTCTCCACGTATGCCGGCATCCGCCGATTCAGGAAGTCCACGATGATTCTGCCGGTCGGAGTCGGCTTCAAGTCGAGCGCGCCAATCGGCGTCGATGGATTCACGATCACAACCGGCACGCCCGCGCGCGCGGCTTCCAGCGCCGCCTGCTCCGCCATGTACTTCGATCGCTTATAATGACCCGTCATCTCGGCGAGCGACGCCGGCGTGTCTTCGCGTCCCACCCCGCCGTGCGGAATTCCCAGCGCCCCCACCGTGCTGGTGTGAACGATTCGCGCAACACCCGCGTTGGCCGCGGCCCGGATAATATGCTGCGTGCCGCCGACGTTGGTCGCATACATCGGCGCCGGATCGGTCAGCCACAGCCGGTAATCGGCGGCGACGTGATAAACCTCGTTGCATCCATTGACGGCGCGCTCGACGGAATCGAAGTACCGCAGATCGCCGCGCACGATCTCGACCGGCAGACCAACCAGCGCACTCAAATCCGCATTATCACGCGCCAGCACCCGCACGCGATCGCCACGGGCAATGAGCGCGCGCACGACGTGGCATCCCACGAATCCGTTGCCGCCCGTCACCAGCGCTAAGTTAGTAGTCATCGGATTCACTCAATGGCTATTGAGCAGTTCGCTCCCAAACGGCAGCGGCTGCGGCCCGTCCCGAAATCACCGCGCTCTCAATCGTCGCCGGCAGACCGGTTTGTATCCAGTCGCCGGCCAAAAAGAAGTTCGCGATCGGCGTTTTCGCCGTCGGACGCAGTTCATGCGATCGAAGGTCCGGGGCCATCGTGGCGTTTTTCTCCTTGAGCACCAGCGACTTCACGACCCTGGCTTCGCGCGACGCGGGAATCATCGCGTGGAGATCGTTAATCACGATATCCAGGATTTCCTGATTGCTGCGCTCGACCAGCTTTCGCGCGCCGCTGATCACGAAGCTCAGGTAACCCGGATGCGCCTCGCCGCGCTGCGCAAATATTTGACGTTTGTTAAATAGCCATTGAGTAGTAGTGCCGATAAACCCGATGAACGGTGAAGTAGTCACTTCGCGATCGAGCCACACGTGGACGCAGATGATTGGCGAGCTCGAAAGACCGGTGAAGCGCGAGAAAAATGGATCGGCAACCGCGTTTTCAGGCAGGAACCGAAGTAACTGGGGGGCCGGGACCGCGCTGATGAAGGCCGACGCCTCGATTCGCCGCCCGTCGCGCAGCCGCACGCTTGCGACGTGGCCTCGAGCGCCAGGTTCCAGCATCTCCACAATCGAATGCGAAACAACCTTCCCGCCGGCGCGCTCGATCACCCGCTGCGCGCCGGTGCAGTACAGGTCGCTCAGCCCGACGCGCGAATAAACGAACGCCGAGTCGCGGCGACGCGAAAAGAACGCACGCTTCAGGACCTCGGCCAACAACCGCGCCGACGACGATTGCGGCTCGTCGTTCAGCGTCGCGATCGACAGCGGGTACCAGAAGCACCGGCGCGCTTGTTCCGATTGCCCGAGGCGATCCATCAGCTGCGCGACGGTGAGACGACGCAATTCGCCGTCGCCGAACCGTCTCATCGCGAGCATGCGCAATCCACCGCGCATAACAGCGAACCGCTCTGCGATACTCAGATGCTGGTACCCGAGCAACGCGGCCGTCATGTGCAGAGGTCCGGGCAGCCGCGCCGTTTTCAGGATCGCACTCCGGCCGGGCCCCGCGAGCATTTCGATTTCCAAATCTTCGTGAAATACCAACTGGTCGTAAGCGCCGATCCGTTTGAGGAAGTCGAGCGTCTCGACGTAACAACCCATCAGGACGTGCTGCCCGTTGTCGACGAAATCACCGGTGTCCGGTTCGGCGAACGAATACGCACGCCCGCCGGGCGCGGGTTTTCCTTCGAGCACTGTGACCCGCACGCCCCGCTGGGCGAGCGCGACCGCTGCGCTGAGTCCCGCGAACCCGGCGCCGATCACGACCGCGTCTTTCATCGCCGATGCCATCTGATTCGCCACGTGCATCCCGCTTATCCGTGCAGCGCGCCGCAGCGGCCCACCGCCCACGCGCGGCCGACCAGGTAAAGCTTGTGCGGCGCAGACAGGCTGTGGCGGCGGTCGAGCACGCGATAGTTCGAATTGATGATCCGTTCGAGCAACGCGGCGTAGATAAGCCGCATCGCCTCGGCCGTCAGCAGCGTCGCGCGATCTTCCGGTGCGAGCGCGTTCTGCGCCTTCGCGTAAAGTTCCCGCGCGCGTTTTGCCTCGAAGTCCATCAGGCTGACGAAGTTGCGCGAGTACGCGCCGGCGAGAATTTCATCCTCGCTGACGTTGAATCGCGCGAGGTCTTCCAGCGGAAGATAAATGCGGCCGCGCGCGGCGTCCTCGCCCACGTCGCGGATAATATTGGTCAACTGAAGCGCCAGTCCGAGGTTCTCCGCGTACAACTTCGCCGACGGGTTGCGGTAGCCGAAAATCTCGATGCAGATGAGGCCCAGCGCCGACGCGACGCGATAGCAGTACGGCCGCAGCTCTTCCCAGCTTTGATAGCGCTTGCGCGAGAGATCCATCTCCACGCCGTTTATGATTTCCTCGAACAGCTCCCGCGGAATGTTAAATCGGCGCGCGCTGTCGGCGAGCGCGCGAGAGAGAGCGCGCGTCGGCACGCCCGCATACACGCGGTCAAGTTCCTCGCGCCACCGGCGCAGCAGCAGCGCCGGCTCGCGAATCGCTTCGTCGTCGGCGATATCGTCGATGAAACGGCAGAATGCATAGACGGCATAGAGCGCACGGCGCCGCGGGGGCGGAAGCAAAATGAACGCGTAGTAAAAGCTCGACCGCGAGCGCCGTGTGATTTGCGCACAGCGTTCGTAGTCGGCGTCGAGCGACGCGTCGTCGTGGCCGGCGGCGTCTTCGATCCCGGCGGCACTGCTATCAGACTTCAAGCCGTCCACGAATCGCGCTCCATCCGAGTTTCAAGTAGTCGAGTTTCGCAAGCTCCGGACGCATCCGGAACACATCGTAGTTGACGCGATCGATCGCGCGGATAATTGCCAGGCCGCCGCCGGCGAACATCACGATGTCGCGCCGCAGCCGCTGGTCCACACACTTGTGCAATTCTCCCCCCTCAACCAGCATCGCTCGCGCGACTCCCGTTTCATGACGCATCAAATCCACGAACTCGCGCGACGAGGTATGCGCGGCCAGGTCCGCCGGCGTGACTCCGAATCGTTCCATGTCGCGGCGCGGAAGATAGATTCGTCCCTTGTCGAGATCGACGGCCACGTCCTGCCAGAAGTTGGCGAGCTGCAATCCACTGCAGACCAGGTCCGACAGATGCTGCCGCTCGGCGTCGCGGTAGCCGAACAGGTAAAGCACCAGCCGTCCAACCGGATTGGCCGAGTAGCGCGAATAGCCGAGCAGATCGTCGAGCGTGTCGAAGCCCTTGAAGTCCACGTCGGATCGGAACGCAGTCAAAAGATCTTTGAACGGCTCGCGCGGAATTTCGAAGCGGCGCACCGTGTCGGCGAGCGCAATAAATACCGGATGGCGCGGCGTGCCGGCGTACGCCAGGTCGAGCTCGCGCTCCCATTCGTCGAGCATCGCGAGGTCATGATGCTCGTCGGCAAAGTCATCCGCCATCCGCGCGTACGCGTAAATTGCATACATGTGCGGGCGCATCTCGCGCGGCATCAACCACGACGCGACCGTGAAATTTTCGTAGTGCGATTTTGCCAGCCGCGCGCAGAACTGGTACGCGGCCGCTACGTCGAACGCTCCCGGCGGCGCCGACGCGTCCGGCGCTGCGCTCACAGCGTACGAGGTTCCTTCGCTATGCACATTGGCCCGCGCGTTTGCCATCATCTCAGGCTGCGACCGTCCGCGCTCCGATAAGTTCGCGCGCCGCGGCTCGCGCCCATCCATCGGTCTCCAGCAGATCTTCGATCGTTTCGGCCGGCGAGTTGCGATGCCGTTGCATCACGGTTTCGATATGGCGCGGGATATCCACGAAACGCACGTGCCCCGCCAGGAAGCCCGCCACCAGTTCCTCGTTGGCGGCGTTGAGGCACGCGGGCATCGTGTGCCCCGCCGCGAGCGCCTCGTACGCCAGCCGCAGACACGGGAAGCGTCTCAGGTCGGGTTCTTCAAACGTCAACCGCGAATTTTCCGCCAGCGACAGCGGCTTCAAATGGGTCATCGGCAGCCGCTCCGGATACGCAAGCGCGTACGCCACCGGAATCGCCATGTCGGGAATCGCCATCTCCGCGATCACCGAGCCATCGATCATTTCGACCATCGAATGGATCACGCTCTGCGGATGAATCACCACCGAGACCTCCGCGGGCTTGAGGTCGAACAGCCAGCGCGCCTCGATCACTTCGAGTCCCTTGTTCATCAGCGTCGCCGAATCGATCGTAATCTTGCTGCCCATGCGCCAGGTCGGATGCTTCAGCGCCTGTTCGACCGTGATCGATTCGAAACTGTCGGCCGCCAGCTCGCGAAACGGCCCCCCCGACGCGGTCAGAATGATCCGCTTCAGCGACTCGCGCCCGCGTCCTTCCAGGCATTGAAAAACCGCGTTGTGCTCGCTGTCCACCGGCAGCAGCCGCATGCGATTCTCGCGCACCGCCGCCGTGATCAACTCGCCCGCAATGACCAGCACTTCCTTGTTGGCAAACGCGATGTCCTTGCCGGCCTTGATAGCGGCCAGCGTCGGCCGCAGTCCCATCGCACCGACCAGCGCCGACATCACCAGCTTCGCCGCGGGATGCGTTGCGACGGCGATCGCGCCTTCGAGTCCGTGAACGATCGTCACGCGCTGCGCACCGACGCGCGCCGCCAGTTCGCGCGCGAGTTCGGGCGTCGCCACCGAGACGAGTTCGGGATGAAAGCGCTTCACTTGCTCGGTCAGCAGATCCAGGTTGCGTCCCGCCGCCATCGCGACGACGCGAAATCGGTCGCTGAATCGGCCGACCACGTCCAGCGTGGTGACGCCGACCGATCCGGTCGAGCCGAGAATTGAAATCGCCTTCATCGCGATGCGCTCAACGTGACGCCGTCTCCGCCAGCCGCCGGCGGAACCGCCCAAGCGCCATCAGCGGAAAATAATGCGCGTACATGTAATAGCGAAGATAAAAATGATTCGGAAATCCGTTGCCGGTTGATTCCGTCTCGTCCCACGCACCCTCATCGTTCTGCCTCTCTGAGAGCCACTGCGCACCGCGCATCGCGTGTTCGCTGATCCCTGACTCGCCCGCGATCAATCCGATCAGCGCCCACGCCGTCTGCGACGCCGTGCTGTTCCCGCGCCCGTGCCACGCGGGATCTTTGTCCGACAGCGGGCTCTCGCCCCATCCGCCGTCGGGATTCTGCTTGGACTTGAGCCACTGGACCGCCCGCTTGATCCACGGCTCGTTGATATCGACGCCGATCGCGCGCAAGCCCGACAGCGCCGAGAATGTGCCGTAGATATAGTTGATGCCCCAGCGTCCCCACCATCCGCCCGCCGGCGACTGATTTCGCTTGAGCCATTCGATCGCGCGTTTCGCCACCGGATGCTCGGTGCGATAGCCGACCGACGCCATCATCTCGAGCACCCTGCCGGTGAGATCGGGACACGACGGATCCGTCACCGCTTCCACGTCCGCGAGCGGCAAATGATTGAGCCAGGTTGAATCGTTGTCGGCGTCGAACGCCGCGAAGCCGCCGTCCTTCGATTGCATTCCCATTACCCAGTTCGCGCCAACCCGGATCGCGCGCTCCCCGGCCGCGGCATCATCGGCTGCCGAATCCGCCATCACCGACAGAATTACCGCCGAATCGTCCACGTCGGGATACCAGTCGTTGTAAAACTCGAAGGCCCATCCGCCCGGTTCGAGCTCGGGCCGCTTTACTGACCAATCGCCCTTCTTGAAAATCTGATGATCGATAAACCATTGCGATGCCTGCTTCAGCACCGGATGGTCGGCCGGCAATTCCGAATCCAGCAGCGCGCGGCCCGCGAGCGCCGTGTCCCAGTTGACCGACACGCACGGCATGTACATGTCGTAGTCGTTGAAATGCCAAATCAGTTCGCGCGACGCCTCGATCGCCTTCTTCAACACCGGATGGTCGTTACGGTAACCGTTGGCTTTCAGAGCCATCGCGCTCAGCAGGTAGCATGGCTCGATTCCGCCCCACGAGCCATTGGCCGCCTGATGCTCGATGAGCCAGTTTTCCGTGTGGCGCAGCGCGCGCGCGCGGATCGATTTGATTTTGTGCCGATCGTAGAATCGCAGCGCCCGGTCGGCGAGGTTCAGCGCGTTGCGCAGCGACAGCAATTTTTTTCCGCGCGGCTGTTTGAACTTCGTGAAATGCGGCGGCTCGATGAACAGCTCCAGCACTCCGCGCTGGTAATCGATCTTTTTTTCGGGCCGCGCCGCCTGCAGCATCATCAGTCCCATCAGCGTTCCGCGCGCCCATGAGCCGAGCTCGTAAATGTTGAACGGGAACCAGTTCGGAAAAAGCGCAAGTTCGACCGGCAGCGCAGCCGTCGCATCCCATGTTATCTGTCCCATCGCCGCCAGGTAGAAGCGCGCCAGCGTTCCGCAGTTCACGATGCCGCCCTTGGACAGGATCCAGCGCCGCGCCGCCGCCATCGGCTCGTCACCCGCGCGCATGCCGGTGAGCTTCAGCGCAAAATAACTTTCGATCGTCGTCGACAGATGCCCTTCGCTGCCCTGGTAAAGCGCCCAGCTCCCGTCCGGACTCTGAATGTCCAGCAGATGCTTCTTCAGCCGCGCTTCGACCTCGAGATCGACCGTGTCCATGAAATGGTTGAAGATGATGAACTCCGCGTTCATCTCCGCATTGGCCTCCAGCGGCGCGTGCCAGTAGCCCTCGGGCTTCTGCAGCGCGATAAGCGCACGCTGCGCGCGCTCTACGGTGTAATCAACCTTCGCGACGAACTCGTCATGCGGCGACCTGGCAATCGCCGTGCTTCCAATTTCAATAGCCTGACTCATGTTTCACCCTTGCCTGAACTCAGCCCGCGTCCCCCGGCAACCCTTCGCAACCTCATCGCAATCCACTATGGAATCACGGCGCATTTCAGAACCACGCCGCGCTCCAGCATCGCAAACACTTCCACCAAATCGTCAAGCCGCATTCGCGCGTTGACGATCGCGCCCGCATTCAGCGCACGCCCCTCGAGCAATTCGTAGGCGCGCCGCACGTCGCGCGGGCGAAAATGAAATGGCGCCATCAACGTCAGATTGTCGTAATGCATCGATCGCGTATCGACGCTGAGCACCGTGCCCACCGGGCATCCGCCGAAAAAAACCACCCGTCCTCCGCGCCGCACGCGCGCCACCGCATCCTGCCATCCCTCGACTTGTCCCGTGCACTCGATCACCAGGTCGGGACCGAAGCCGCCGTTGAGCCGCGCGATTTCCGCGGCCGCATCGACGCTGCGCGCGTCGATCACCCGGTCCGCGCCCATCTCCTGCGCCCACTTCAGGCGCTTGGCGCCCCGCCCCACGACCGCCACCTCGCGCACGCCCGCGGCCTTCAGCACGAGCATGTGCAGCAGACTGAACGCGCCGCCGCCGATGATCGCCACCGTCTCGCTTTTTTCGGGACGCGCCATTTCCTGGGCATGAACCACGCACGAAAGCGGCTCAAGCAGCGCGGCTTCTTCGAACGGCAAGTCCGCGGGTTTGATAAAGGTGTTGCACGCGACGACGTGCGCCGGCAGCAGCAGCAGGTCCGCATACGCGCCGAGCACCATCCGCCCGACCGCATCGTCGCAAAGATTCTGCTGCCCATGCTGGCAGTAGAAACAGATTCCACACGGCGCGGTCGGCGCAGCCATTATTTCGTCGCCGGCCTTGAACGCCACGCCCTCGCCGGCTTCCATCACCACGCCGGAAAACTCATGCCCGAAAGCAATCGGAAGTTTCCACAGCGGATGTCCGCGCCGAAACATTTTCAGATCGGTGCCGCAAGTCAACGCGCAGCGGATTTGAATCAGCAATTCGCCCGGCCCCGGATGCGGCGCGACGTAGTCGCGCAATTCGAGCCGCCCTGGCTCCACCAGCACGGCCTGGCGCGAATGCGTCCCCGCAATTTCCACCGACGCTTGGGCTGCGTTCACAGCTTTCGCTCCACGACGAAGGTTGCAATGTGGCGCAGCGCGTCGGCGCTATCCCCGAAACCGGCAATTGCGCGATGCGCTCGCGTTTCGAGCTCGCGCGCCAAATCGAGCGAGCGCTGGATTCCCAATATCGCGGGATAGGTCGCCTTGCCGCGCGCGACGTCCTTTTGCGTGCGTTTGCCCATCTGCTCGGGCGTGCCTTGAATATCCAACAGGTCATCGACGACCTGGAACGCCAGCCCAAGCGCGCGCGCGTATGCGTCGAGCGATTCGATTTGCGCCTCGCTCGCGCCGCCCAGGCGCGCACCGCCGCGAACCGACGCCAGGAACAGCGCCCCGGTTTTCTTGCCGTGCAGTTCCTCGAGCTCCTCGACCGTCTTCGACTTGCCCTCGCCGAGCAGATCGATCACCTGCCCCGCGACCATCCCGGCCGATCCCGCCGCGCCGGCGAGCTCCGCGATCGTTTCCAGCACGAGTGCCGGCGGCGCGCTGTTGTGCGCCGAGCGCGCGAGCACCTTGAATGCGTCCGTCAGCAGCGCGTCGCCCGCCAGCGTCGCGATCGCTTCGCCATAGACCTTGTGATTGGTCGGACGCCCGCGGCGCATATCGTCATCGTCCATGCACGGCAGGTCGTCGTGAATCAGCGAGTAGGTGTGAATCATCTCGACCGCGCACGCCAGTCCCATCGCCGCCTCGGCTTTCCCTCCGACCGCCTCGCACGACGCCAGCACCAGCACCGGCCGCAGCCGCTTGCCGCCCGCCAGCAGCGAGTAGCGCATCGCCTCATGCAAGCGCGCCGCCGCACCCGCGGGTTCCTCGACGCTTTGAGCGAGCGCTCGCTCGATAATTTGCGCGCGCTCCTTTAAATAGCTGTGCAAGTCAAACACGTCTCGCTTCTCTTGCTCCGATGCCGGCGGCGCTGACGCCGGCTCGACCGCGGCGCTGAAAGACCGACCGGAATTTTTCCCCACGCGATCGCTCCCCCTCCCGCTTGGCAAGGGTGATTGGTCAACTGCGCGCGAGCGCTCTGTGCTTCGACAGCGCAAGCAATCCCTCACGCCACGTAATGCCGCACCATCCGCCACGAGTCTTTGAGATTCTTGCCGAAATCAAGCGCCACCGTGCCTTCGAATCCCGAATGCAGCTTGCAGTCGCGGCAGCGGAAATCCTGCTTGGTTCGGTAGTATTCCCAGTCCGTCGCCGCATGCATTTCGTTGAACGTCTTGTAGTGCCCGTTGGTTATCAGGTAGCAGGGCCCCTTCCATCCTCGCGGATTGCGCGTCACCGTCGTCCACGGACTGCACTGCAGGTCGCGTTTGCCGACCAGGTAGTCCAGGTATATCGGCGTATTGACGATCTTGTAGTCGTTGGCCATGTCGCGGACTTTGAGGAACTTGGCCGGCATATCCTCTTTGCGCAGATACTCGCCGTCGTTGTTCAGCACCTGGTAGTGATAGCCGGGGCTCAGCAGCATCCCATCGACGCCCAGGCTCGTCAGGTACTTGACCATCCCTTCGAGTTCTTCACCGCTGGTCTCGCGGAACACCGTCGTGTTGGTCTGCACCCGGTAGCCATTCTGCTTGAGCATCTTGATCATCTTCACGACGGTGTCGAAATGCCCCGGCCGGTCGGTCACGCGATCGTTGGTTTCGCGCATCCCGTCCAGATGCAGGTTGAAGCTCAGGTACGGACTCGGCGCCACCTGCTTGACGAATCGGTCCAGCAGGACCGCGTTGGTGCAGATCATGACGTGACGCTTCTGATCCTCAATCAATCGCTCGGTCAGCGGCACGATATGCTTGTACATGAGCGGCTCGCCGCCGCAGATCGACACGATCGGCGCGCCCGCTTCCTCGGCCGAATGCAGCGCCTCGTCCAGCGGCATCATGTCGCGAATCGTGTCCTTGTACTCGACGATTCGCCCGCATCCGATGCAGGCAAGGTTGCACGCATGCAGCGGCTCGAGCATCAGCACCAACGGAAAATACTTCTCCCCCGACCGCTTCTTCGCGCGCATGTAGCGGCCCAGATCGATCATCTGTCTTAGCGGGATTCGCATGCTGGCGCGTTCTCCTGGATTTTGAACAAAGTGAAAAAAGTGAAAAATTCAGGCGCCCGGCGTGCCGCCATCCTCCGATGAAGATGCCCCCGGCAAGCCCCCGAACAGCCATTCGCCGACCATCGCCACCGCCCCTTCCGGATCGACGGCGTTTGCGCCCATGAACAAGTATTCGATCAGCAATCCGTTCAGCGCCGAGAGCAGAAACGCCGCCGCCGATTCGGGCGCCGGCCGCGCCGTGCAGATGCCCTTTTGCTGCGCGCGCGCGATCAGCTCCACCAGCATCGCGCGATATCCGCTATACAGCTTGAGCACCTGGCCGTTGAGATTCTCGGACAGCCGCTGGTCGTGGAGCATCTGCGCCAGGAAGAAACGCACCGAGCTCGCGTTGTCGCGCACGAACAACAGGTAGGCCTCGACCAGCTTCTCAATCTGCGCCCGCTCGTCCATCGCCGCTTCTTCCGCAAAATCGATGAAATACGGCTCCAGCAGCCGGTTCAGCACCGCCACGAACAGCTCTTCCTTGGTCTTGAAATGCCAGAAAATCAGCGCCTTGCTGACCCGCGCCTCGCGCGCCACTTCCGACATCGACGTCTCATGGAATCCGCGATTGGCAAAGAGCTGCATCGCCGCCTTCAGAATCTCGTCTCGCGAATCCTGCGACTGCGTGCGCGCCTCGGATGAGTCTAGTTGTTTGGCCTGCGGTGCGCCCATAATCCTCCCGGCTCGGTAATGCGGCTAACCTTTCGGTCAATGGCAACTTTACCGTCGCGTTCCCGAAAGTCAAGAGTGACAGTCCGAGCGGTCAGGCGATCAGTTCGAGCGAAAATGTCCCCGGGGAGACATTTCGCTCTAAATACCCGATTTTACGGGATATTTATCTCGACGCCGTGGTTCACGGCTGATCTTCGCGCTGCATCGATTAGCGCCAATGCGGCGCGTGCCTCGGCCAAATTGCGCCTTGCAACAGCAATGGACGAATTGCCTCCTTCGGAGACAGCTTGCTCGAACTCTTCCGCGACGGCGCCGAACCACGCCGAATGGTACGAATCGTCGGGAATGTCAGCCACCGATAGGTCTTCAGCGTTGCCCGACCGATCAGTCAGGCGCACCCGATCCCCCTCGATCTCGATGCTCGCGCGCTCTCCATAGATAAGCGCCGAAGTTCTGCGCACCGGCGCGCGCCACGACAGATGCGCACGCGCCACACGCCCCGCCCCGAACCGAACTCGCACGTCGGCCAGGTCGTCAACCTCCAGGCCCGCCGGCGATTCAAGCCGCGCCGAAATCGACACCGGCGACTCGCCGCCGAGCATCCAATACATCAGGTAGAAGACGTGCCATCCGTGATCGATCAGAATCCCTCCGCCTGAGGCCGACGACGCGCGCCACCTGCCGCCGCTTGCGCCGGCGCCCGCAGGCTCTGTGCGCAGCCGGTCGATCGACATGAAACGAATCTCGCCAAGCCGCCCTGCTTCGACCGCCCGGCGCGCGGCCTCATAGGCAGGCGCGTATTTCCAATTGTGCACGCACATCAGCACGCGCCGTTTTTCCGCGGCAATCGCGGCGAGTTCGTCGAAGCCGGCCAGCGTGAGCGCCAGCGGCTTTTCGACCAGCACGTGCGCGCCCGCTCTAAGCGCCGCGCGCGCGGCCTCATGATGCATCCCCGGGGGGCTGGCGACATCGACAAAGTCGGGCGCCTCGCCGTCGAGCATCAACTCGAGGTCGTCGTACACCCGAACATTCTTGATTAGCCGAATCGCCTCATGGCGGCGCTCCGAGATTGGATCGTGGATCGCGCCGATAGCGATATTTTCGCGCGTGCGCCATCCGGGGAGATGCGCCCGCGCGGCGACCTCGCCAAATCCCGAGATCGCACCCCGGATTTTTGCTCCATTCGCCACCGCTGGTACCTCGCCCGCTATCTTAAGGGAGAGGTCAGGTGAGGGTGTAGCCGCCGCATCGACTTTTTTGTGTCATCCCGAGCGGAGTCTGCGAAGCCGAGCGACCCCGGATCTTTTTCCCCGCCCTGGCGACGGAAATTCAGAACTCCACCGGATGCCCGAGCTGCTCGGATATCGCCTCTGCCAGACGCGGAAACAACTGGTGGCCGTCCTTGTCGTCGAGCCACAGACCGCCAGCCGCGTCCCAACTGTAATGGAATCCATGCGAGCCGGCGGCGAGCCACATCTGCTTCATCTGCGATTGCCTCGACAGAATAAACTTCGCGCCGCCCGCGAACTCAATCGTCACGACGCCGTCGGCGGTGGTGTAATCGACTTCGTCCGGGTCGAGGTCCTCGAGCCATTTCGCGACTTTGGTCAAGGCGGTATCGGACCGCTCGCGAAATTCGTTATCGTCCATGCCCCGATTGTATCAACCGCCGACCCGACGCGGTACGCAGGGGTCACCCCTGCCGCTGGGGGCCCTTCTTGCGCATCTCTTCGTCGCGGTAGCGCTTGTAGAGGATGGTCCATTCGTTGGAACCCTCGACGATGCCGCGTTTGATCGACTTGATCTTGCGCCGCACTGCAGCATCGATCTCGTCGCCCTGCTCGTTGAACTGCGCGACGATTTCGCGCGCCTGGCGAAGCGCGAGCGGAAAGTTCGCGATCTCGGCCAAGCCCTCGTCGCGCAATTTTGCCAGTGACTCGCGCGCCAGGAACAGCACTCGTGCTTCGGTGAGCTTCATGAAGACTTTACTGTGCGAGCATGCCGGCTAGAGCGTGAAGTTCTTTTTCTCGGCCAAGCGCTGGCGAATCAAATTGCGCAGCCGGGTGACGTCCAGGCGCGTATCGCGGCGCGCCTCCGCCTCCGCCATCTTGTCGGCCTCTTCGTCGATCTGCGCTTCGGTCTCGAAATTCGCCGACATCAGCTCGACCACGCACGCGACCAGGTCCTTCATCTCGCCCTTGGGCTTGATCAGGCCGCGATCGATCAGCCCCTGCACGAGATGAGTCGCCAGCGCGTCGATCTGAGCTTCCCGCATCGCCATACGATCACAGCTTGGCCCAGTCGCGTGCATCTTGTCAAAAGCGGCCGCGGCAGCCCGCGATCCTGCCGGGTCCACGTCGCGCCTGCGTCGCTCGTCCGGTACACGGCCGGCCGCCCGCCGGGACTGGTCCGCGGCCATACCGTAGTGCCGTCCATCGGGAACACCCACGCCGTATCCGGATCGCGCGGATGCAACACGATGCCGAAGCCGATGTCGCCAATCGCCCGGGGCATGTTGTTGCCGATTCGCACCCACTGGTCGCTGGGGCGATCGATCCGATAGGTGCCGCAGTGATTCTGCTGGTAGAGGCGATCGGGCTTGCGCGGATGCAAGCACATGCAATGCACGTCCTGTCCGTACTCCGGATATGGATCGGGCAGGAAGTTCGCCTCGACGCCTCGATTGAGCGAGCGCCACGACTGTCCCCGGTCGTGAGTTTCGAACGCACCGCCGTCGGAGGTGACCATATACACGTGCGCCGCATCGCGCGGGTCCACATTGACCGAACTCAGCACCGGTCCGTCGGGTGTTCCCCCGCCGGGCGGATTCCACTTGGAATACATCGGATGGTCGTTGTAGCCATCGACGCCGCGCCACGTAACTCCGCCATCTTCGCTGCGAAACAGCGCCGGCGGCGACGTGCCCGCATACCAGGTGTCATGCTCATCGCGATGCGCCGGCGAGAGCCAGAAGGTGTACTCGACCGCGCATCCGTTCTCGCCCGGCGCCGCCTTTGGGAACGCCGGCGGCTGGGCTGCTTCTTTCCACGTGCGCGCCAGGTCGGTCGATCGGAAAATAGTAGGTCCAAGATGTCCGGCGCGCGCCGTCATCAGCATCGTGTTGCCGTCACGAGGATCGAGCACGACGTGATTGACTATTTCGCCGAGGTGATGCGGCCCGTCCAGGCGCCATCGTGAGCGCGTTGCGTCGGCGTAATAGATGAACGCACCCTTGCGTGTACCAACCATCAGAATGACGCGCTTGCTCGGAGTCGCGCGCTTGGGAGTCTTCACGGACGCCTTGCGAGCAGCCCGTGGTCGGATGGTCTTCGAATTGGCTCGCGTGTAACGCCGCTTCATTTCCCGCGTCCGGTTCCGGATCGCGATTGGGATGCTAATTTCGCGGCGTTCGTACTTCAACCGGGTCCTGACGTTCTCCACGTCAGCCTGCGACGGGCGCGATTCTGACTATTCGAAAAGAGCCGGAAAGAGCAATTTCTACCATTCGTAGTGGTTCTGGGACGGCTCCGCTCTATGGCTAGCTTTGTTTCGTCAAAAACTATTTCTGCCAGACGCAGGGGTCGCCCGATTTCGGGTGAGCCGGGCGGGTACGGGACATCCTGGCGGTTGACCATAGCGTACGCATAGCACGCCAAATCCGGCGGGGTCAGGCTGAATTAGGTCATCCCCAAAACCCGGTCGTGAAACGCGGATCTTTAGGAATTTGCGCGCCAGTTGCTGCGCTCGGCATGACACAGGAAAGTGCGTGATCCCTCGTGTCATTCTGAGCGGAAGCTGCTGTAGCGAAGAATCTCGACGGATGCCCGGCGTCCGGCGTCGGCCAGACACGCGCTGGCGCGCGCGAGATCCTTCGGCTTCGCTCGGGATGACGCAAAAAAAAGGGCGCGCAGAGAAGGGCATCCTGGAATCAGTACCCGCACCCGACGCTCGACGACTCGCGTCGGCCTCGCCCTGTCAGGGTGAGGCGAAGAAAAAGATCGGGGCCCTTCGACTCCGCAGGCTCCGCTCAGGGTGACACAAAGAGTGGACGACACAGGAAAAAAGACACCAAAAAGAACAGGACTTGCGATGATGGTTCTGCCTCACCCTTCTAACAGGGACGAAGTCCCGCATCTTCTCTTTTCACTGTTCACTGGGTGCAGGGGTCACCCCTGCCCAAGGATGCGCGAAACCCACGGTGGGTTTCGCATTCAATAAAGTGATCTCCCCTTCCCTTTACCTCGCGGCGCGTGCGCGTCAGTGCGGCTTCTTGGCGTTCTCCTGGTCCTGCGCTTGCTTGTAAACCTCGTCCATCTTGGGCTCGAGCGCCTCGTAAAATTGCTTGATATGCCCAACGCTGGCGCCGATGTCACCCGGGAAGTAGCGCAGTATCGAGGTCGCGTCGGGGCGCGCCAGGCCGGAGCGCGCGCACGCGTCGATCTCACCTGATGATTCTACTGCGATCCTCACGTCGTCCTCGAATTTGAAGATTCGCGACGTGTAGATGCAATCGATGGTGAAGTTGCGGAGATCCGCCTTGACGATTTTCCATCCACCGAGCGAGTGGATCGTGTCTAGCGAGAGTTGGAACAGTTTCTGGCGCGGGATTCCCGGATATGAGCGGCGAATCAATTCAGGATAGACATCGTCGAGCGGCGCCGGGGTCGCGGTCGGTTCCAGCCTGCGTACGGGCGCAGGCCCATTGGCGTGCGCTTGCTTTGCGGCGCGCTTCTTTGGCGCGGGCGCGGCCGGAGTCGGTACTGCGTTGGGCTGAATGCCCATCCGGCAAGTCACCGAGCCGGAACCCGACGCGCTGGCGGCCGCGGAGTTCATCGTGACGAACCGGATCACGCGTTGCTCGGCGCCGGGCCTTTCGAAGATCGTTTCGTCGTTCATGATCATCGCGACACCCGCCGCGGCGACCGCCACGGGTATGAGAAAAAAGGCGAGGTGGATAAGCAGCCGGAAGATGAATGGGACGAAGATCAGCATGCCGATGACGACCAGGGCGACGACGACGATGGCGAAGACGGGCAGTGTGGTCATGATGGGGTCCCCGGAAAATCCCTAGCCGTTTATGGGGCGTTGGCGCAAGCCGGGCGCGGGTAGCCTTGGGGCGCGATGCGCAACACCCGAAAAGCACACCGGCGCGATCCCGATTGGATCGCGCCGGTGTGCGGTCAAGTGATTAAAATTAGCGTTGTTCGTTGCTTACGCCGGAGCCCCGGCGAATCCCTCGCCACCGTCGCCGCGCAACATCGCGCCGAAGCGCTTCCCGCCGAGGTAGAAGCGGCGCGCCTCGTCGTCGGTGACTGCCACGCGGCGGACGTCGCGGCGGCGAATCGGCCATATCCCGCCGACCATCGGGTGCCGTCCTTGGCGATGGCTGAAGAAATAATAGGTGAACTGACGGAGCGTCGAGCAGCGCGCTTCCGCACTGAGTCCGCGGCCGGCGCAAATGGTGAATATGCTGTGAAGAAAGCGCGGGAGCGAGTAGAAGCCCAGGTAAGCGTCGCGGTACGCGCCGAGCCAGCTTTCCTTGTCCATCTTGTCGTGCTTGAGCGTGACGTGCTGCGAGTCGAGCTGGTTGAAGTCCCAGTCGATGATGGCGCCTTCCCTGGTGAAGCGCGCCTGGTCTTCGGTGCCCGGCAGCGGAGTCATGATGAAGAACGACACGAGGTCGAAGCCGATTTTTTTCAGCGTTGCCACCGCCACGCGCCCGCAATCGGGACCGTCGAACGGGAATCCCAGCATGTAGCCGGCGTGCACCGAGACCCCGACTTTGTGCCAGTTCTCGACGACGCGCCGATACTTGTCGATCACGTGCGCGCGCGCCGCTTCCAGCCCCCACTTGTGCTGGCGGTCGTCGGTGTTCTGGTACTTGGTCGCAAAGTTCAGGTTGTCGGGATTGAGCGACTCGATTCCGACGAACGCCTGGTAGCATCCCGCGGCCGCGGCCAGTTCGGTGAAACGCTTGCTGCGCCGATGCTTGGCGGTCTCGGTCTCGCCGTCGGCGACATTTGCGTAGCATGACGCATCGACGTCCACCTGCATCATGAAGGAGAGCTTGGGATACTCCTTCTTCACTTCAATCAGGCCGGTGAGAATCTCTTCCCATCGCGGCGAGCGGAAAAAGTCGTCATCGACCAGGAACAGCGACTCGATGCCATGATTGCGGCATGCGTCGCGCACCCAGCTTACGACGGCGTCAGGCTCGCGCGAGCGCATCGTGCGGCCCATCACGTTTTTCACGCTGCAATACGAGCAGGTAAACGGGCATCCGCGCGAAGTGTCGAGCGTGGTCATCGTATCGTTGAAAAATCGCGTGAGATAACGATCGTCGAGCATCGGCAGCAGGGTTTCCGTGATTAGCGGAACGGTGATGTCGTCCTGGCCGGTCTTCGCGCGAATTCCCTCGGTGACCGAATAATGCTTGCGCAGCTCACCGCGCAGGAAGTCCTCGACGATAACGCCCCAAATGTTTTCGGCCTCGCCGACGACGGTGGTGACGCCGCATTCGTTGAGGAACTTGCACGAATCCGGAAAGCCGCTGACGTGGAAGCCGCCCATCATCGTGGGCAAGCCTTCGGCGACGAACTGAAGCGCGAGGTCGCGCCCGCGCGGATACTGATTCGATTGCACACCGGCCAGCCCGATCAGCAACTCGACGCCATCTTCGCGCGCCTTTTCCTTTATCGCCTTGATTGTCTCAGGGCTGACTACACCGTCGCAGATTTCGTCCCAAATTACCGTCTCGAGGCGGACGTTGCGCTCGACCGCGTAACGCTTGTTGAACGCCTCGTTGAGCGCGGTCAGCACCGTCAAAGTGTTGTTGGGCTGAACCCCGTAGCGGAAATATTGGACGAAACCCTCCTCGTCGTAGCGCGAGGGTTTGATGAAATAGACGCGAACCGTTCGGCAAGGCTCGGGTTTCATCGCCGCATCGGCGGTCGCACCCTTGCGCGCAGTCAACTGAAGCGTGGCGGCGGGACGATCACCGCCATAACGATTGGTCCCCAACAGCCAGTAGAGGACACTTGCCGCGAAAATCAGAAATGCGCCTAAAAATATAAGAAAAACCATCGATAGATCCTCTGCTTTTATTTCCTACCCCCAGCCCCCAGCGTACCCATCCTGCGCATCATAACCGAACGCGGGGTCTGATGGTATCTAACCGGTCGGTCAGAAACAGTAAACAATTCCCGACTGGAAATGTCAACAATTAATTGAAACACATTAATAGCGCCAAAGTCGAGGATTAAATGGGGATAATTCTGGGCGGAGGGTAACTAGCGGTACATTTCGACCAGATTGATGAGGCCCAAATCGCGATAGCGTTCGACCAGGTAACCCTTGATTTCCTGCACGCTGGCCATTTGTAAAGTCTCACGCGCGATCAGGCGGGCGGTCTGATAATCGACCTCGCGAATGACTTTGCGCACCACCGGAATAAATAGCGGGCTCAGACTTAGTTCGTCGAGACCCATGCCGACCAGCAGCAGCGTTGCCAGCGGATCGCTGGCCATCTCGCCGCACAGGCAGACCTCCTTGTCGGCCGCGCGCGCGACATTGACGACCTCGGCGATGGCGGAAATGACCGCGGGATGCAGCGCCTCGTAGAGGTGCGCGACTTTGCGATTGTTGCGGTCGGCGGCGAGCAGGTACTGGATCAGATCGTTGGTTCCGATCGAGAAAAAATCGACCTCGCGCGCAAGCCGCGGCGCGAGCCATACCGCCGATGGCACTTCGACCATGATTCCGACTTCGATATTGGGATTGTGCTCGAGTCCTTCCTTGAACAGCTCGGCCTGGGACTCGGCCAGCAATTCCTTGGCGCGGCGCAATTCCTCGAGGCTCGAGATCATCGGGAACATGATGCGGACGTCGTGCTTGGCGGCGGCGCGGAGAATGGCGCGGAGCTGAACTTTGAACAGCCCCGGCATCTCCAGCGAGATGCGTATCGAACGCCAGCCGAGGAACGGATTGTCCTCGCGCGGCACCCGCATATAGGCCGGATACTTGTCGGCGCCGATGTCGAGGGTGCGAATCGTGATCGGGCGCTTGCCGAGCATCTCGAGCATCTTGCCGTACAGCGCGACCTGCTGAGTCTCATCGGGGAAATCCTCGTAGGTCAGGAACGAGAATTCCGAACGCAGCAGCCCGACGCCCTCGGCGCCGTAGCGCAGCGCCATTTGGATATCGGCCAGCAGCGCGATATTCGCCAGCATCATGACGCGATGGCCGTCGCGGGTCGCGGTCGGCGCGTTGCCCTCTTCGATAAGCTCGCGCTTGAATGCCTCGTAGCGCTTGGACAGGCTCACGTAGTCGCGCTCGATCTCGGCGCCGGGATTGACGTAAACGACGCCCGAGTTGCCGTCGAGCACGAGCTGATCGCCCTCGACGACGGATTCCATAAGATGTTCGACGCCGACTACGGTCGGGATTTCGAACGCCCGCGCGAGGATCGCCGCGTGCGAGGTGACGCCGCCGGATTGCAGGGCAATACCCGTGAGCTTGTCGTGGCTGGCCAGCATCAGCTGCGAAAGCGTAAGCTCCTCGGCGACTATGATCGTCGGCTTGGTGAAGGGAGCCCTTTTTTCCTCCTGGCGCAGATGGCGCAACAGGCGATGGCCGACGTCGCGGAAGTCGGTCGCGCGCTCGCGCAAATAATTGTCCGCGACCGCAAGCATCGAGGTGCTGAGCTCCTCGATGACCCGGAACAGCGCGCTCTCGGCGGCGTAGCCGTTGGCAATTGTATCGCGGATGCGGCCGACGAACTCCTCGTCTTCGAGAATCATGCGATGGCCGTCGAAGATCTTGAGGTCCGCCTCGGGCATCAGCGGCTCCATCCGCACCCGCAGGGTGGCCAGCTCGGCCAGCGAACGGGCCAGAGCGTCCTCGAAGCGCTTGAGCTCGGCCTTGGGGTCGCGGGACTTCTGGTTACGATCGACGCTGCTTAGAAATGCGCCGACGATGTGCGCGCTTCCCTGCGCAAATCCGGGTGAGGCGGAAAGTCCCGGCAGCCGGGGGCGGCGAATCTTGGCGGGCGGGGCGTGGCGGGTCTTGCCGCCGACTTTTTCGTAGTCCTTGAGCTGGCGGTTGGCCTCGATCATCCGGCGCCGATATTCGAGCCGCTCTTTTTCCTTGGTGGCAAGCGATTCGCGCAGCCTGAAATGAGAAAGAATTTGCGCGACCTGGTTGGCGGCGGTGTTGAGCAGGCGGATTTCGCTCTTGTTGAATTTGCGCCGCTCGAGGGTCTGCGCGACCAGCACTCCGAGCGGCTTCTTGCGGCCGTCGTGGTCGTGAACCGGCACGCCCAGAAAAGTATGGAAGCGTTCCTCGCCGGTCTCGGGAAAGTACTTGTAGCGCGGATGGCTGATCGCGTCGGGCACGCAAACCGGTTCGTCCTTCTCCAGCACCAACCCGACCAGTCCCTCGTTGAGGCGCATCGAAACCTTGCCGACCGATTCGCGATCGAGTCCGACCGTGGCGCGCAGCACGATTCGCTCGCGCTGCGGATCGAAGAGGTAGAGCGAACAGACCTCGGCCTCCATGCCGGTGGCAATCGCGGCGGCAACCCGGTCCAGGGTCTCGCGGAGATCCTCGGAATGTTCGCCGCCGATCGAGGAGAGCAGCTCGATCAGAGCGAGGCGATCCTTGTTGGCACTCATTGGTAAAGTCTCGGGTAAAGTCTCAGCGGCGGCGGAGAAATTTTATCGGATCGATCGCGTGGCAAACAATGCCGGCGGGCGATCCAATCCGCCTGGTCTTGCCGAGCGTTAGCCGGCATTTGCCGACAGCTCGAAAGGCGCAAGCGCGCTCTTGAGCAGGCCGCGACCCGCGCGGCATCGCCGGGACTGGATCGCGGCGATAAGCTCGCGCTCGTCCTTGATTGGCCCGTCGAGCAGCGTCGTCACGCATCCCACCGAGCCCGCGGAATGCGAGTCCGAGCCCGCCACCTCCGCCAACCCAAGACGGCGCGCGACCTTGAGCGCGAACAGATTCTCGTCCTCACCGCAGGCGCCGTTGAGCACTTCGATCGCATCGACCATCTCGAAGATTTCGAGCTTGGCGGCGCGGTCCGGATAAGTTGGATCGATCGGCTCCGAGTCCGGGTTGATGAAGGAAAAGCGCGGGTCGAGTTTGTAGCGGAACGGATGGTTCGCGATCAGTATCCCGCCTTCGAGGTTCACCACGCGCCGCAGTTCGGCGAGCTTGTAGATTCCTCCGACGTAGCGCTCGAGCCCGAACGCGCCGACATGCCCCATGTCGGTGGTGACTTCCATCCCGCGCATAAAAATCACGCCCGAGCCGGCCGCCAGCGCCGCGATCTCGCGCGAATCCCACATGTTGTCGTGCTCGGTGATGCAGACCGCGCCGATTCCGATCGCACGCGCGCGATCGACCAGGTCTTTCGGCGCCAGGTTCGAGTCCGAACTACCGCGGTTGGTGTGGAGATGCAGGTCAACGGTGAAGTAGGGCCCCGCCCGATGGGGGTGCCCGCTTCGTGAATCCGTCATTTGCGACGCGCCGCGGCTACTTGGGCGGCTCCTTCGCGAGCGTGATCTTCTTCATGTGGTCGCCCTTCTGAATCTGATCGACCACGTCCATGCCCTTAATCACGCCGCCGAAGATGGTGTATTGGCCGTCGAGGAACGGCGCCTTATCCAGGCAGATATAGAACTGGCTGCCGCTGGACGCGCGTTGCGGATTGACTTGGTCGCTGGTGCGCGCGGTGGCCAAAGTGCCGCGCAGGTGATGCTCGTTGGCGTTGATCTCGCCGGGCACCGTGTAGCCCGGACCGCCGGTCCCCGTCCCGTCAGGATCTCCGCCCTGCACCACAAAGCCAGGTTCGACGCGATGGAAAGTCAAGCCGTTGTAAAAGCCCTTGTTCACCAGCGTCTCGAAATTCGCGACCGTCTTGGGTGCGACGGCCGGGTAAAGCTCGACGATGACGGCGCCGCGGTCGGTCTCGATGATTGCGTAATGACCTGTGTTTCTCACTGGGAGTCCATCCGTTGCGCCCCTGCAAGCCGAGGCAAGCACCAGCACCGCCACGACGGCAAGACACGACATTCTAAAGTAGTTGCGTTTCATATTATCCACTCGCATTTGCACGAACAATCAAACGTCCATGCATCGGGTTATTCCAACAGTCCTACATGGAAGTATTCGAGGCGGCGCCAATCCGCAAGAGCCGAACCGACCCAATCCCGGCGTCGATCATCGAACCGGACGAAGCGCCGGCGCCGCGGCCCGGCTCGGGATGGACAAGCGCATCCGATGAAGGCGAGAATGCCCCGCTATGGAATCGTGGTTTAACAAGGCAAGATTCGGGATGTTCATCCATTGGGGGCATTGCAGCCAGCGCGGGCTCGAGCTGTCGTGGCCGCTGGTCGGAGGCGTCGGCGTGCTGCCGGATGGGCAAAGCGTCGCGGTTGACGAATATCACTCGACCGCCAGGACGTTTAATCCGACAAAATGGGACGCGTGCGCGCTGGCGCGGACGGCAAAACGCACCGGGATGCAATACGCAGTCCTGACCAGCAAGCATCACGACGGCTTCTCGATGTTCCATACGAAGCATTCTGACTATTCAATTGAGTATTCGCCGTTCAAGCGCGATATAGTTCGTGAATATACAGATGCGTTCCGCGCCGAGGGCCTGAAGGTCGGACTGTATTACTCACTTATCGACTGGCATCACCCCGACTACCCGGCATTCATCGAGTCGGACAAACCCTACAAGTGGGGCAACTGGCGCCGCTCGACGCCTGAACAGTGGGATCGATTTATACAATTCATGTTCGCCCAGATGCGCGAGCTGCTGACCAACTACGGCAAGATCGATCTTCTCTGGTTCGACGGCGGATGGGAACGCACGCCCGAGGAATGGAAGTCGCGCGAGTTGGTCGAGATGATCCGCTCGCTTCAGCCCGAGGTCGTCATCAATGATCGCATCCCCGGTTACGGCGACTATCAGACCCCCGAACAGGCCGTTCCGCCCCAGCCGCCGCAAGGCTCGTGGGAGACCTGCCTGACGATTAACAACAGCTGGGGTTACAATCCGTCGGACAAGGACCTCAAATCGATCCGGTCGCTGATCCATACTCTGTGCGAAGTGGCGGGCAAGGGTGGAAATCTGCTGCTCAACGTGAGCCCGATGGGCGACGGCGCCATTCCACCCGAACACGCCGAACGGCTCGAAGCGATTGGCAACTGGATGGACCGCAACAACGAGGCAATCGTCGGCACTGACCCCGGACTCGAGCCGTGGCAGTTCTACGGACCGTCAACCCGCCGCGGCAATCGGGTCTATCTGCACCTGCTGATGAAGCCGTACGAGTCGGTCTCGGTGCGCGGCGTCAAGGTGCGGCACGTCGGCGACGTGCGTCCGCTGGCAAGTATGATTTCGCTCAAGCTGCGCAAGCGAATCGCCGCGGCCGATACGCTGTTCAACCCCGATCCGATTGGCGAGCTCGTGATTGCGACGCCCGACAGCGCGCTCGATTCGACGGCGACGATCATCGCGGTCGATTTCCAGCGCTAGCTAATCGTTGTTCACGGGGCCGCGGTGAAGCTCCAAGCAAACGGTTTGCCGTTCACGCTCATCGCGACGCGGTAAGTTTCGCCGGCGGCGAGCGGATCTCGCACGATCACTACCACTTCACCAAACGTATTGAGGATCCCGCGGCCCTTGGTCTGCGTGACCATGTCGGAATTCGCGTAGCTTTCGGAATCGTAGGCGCAGGTGGCGACTTTGGTCCCGGCCGCCGCGCCAGTGGTCTGTGTGACAGACGCATCGGTAATCTTCGCCGGCACGTGCATTCCAAGTTGGAGCGTGATCGCCAATGCGGCCGTAGAGTATCCAGGGCACGACGATACTGGATCCGGCCATTCACCGCTGAATCCGCCGGGCTTTACCGTCACACCGTCGGGAGGAACTTCGACCGGCTGGGCCAGCGGGCGGCCGCCGGGAGGCGCCCGCGGCAGATCGCTTTTCAAATCGAGCACCGCCGCGCAGAGAGTTCCCTCGCAATACTCACCAAAACCTACATGCCTGAGATCGGGGTTCAAGAGCGATGGGCGATGGAACGGTCCCGAAATCCACCATTCAATTGCCTTTGCCATTCGCTGAGCGTCGGTCGTGTTCATCCGGGCTTGGAACATCACGTCGCTGGAATGCGCTGCCTTGAGGCCCTCGGGCGAATACCCCGGCTTCGATTCGTCCTCCTCGTGCATCAGACCTCCAAGATTTGCGAGCGTCTGGTGATAGTTCATCACGAGATACTTCGCATGGGCGACGCAGCCGCTGCCCAGCGCCGGATCTTCCTCCACCGGCGGTATATTGAGGCGCGTGCGGTATGCGTTCAGGACGGTCAGCCAGTTCGTGCTTGAGCCGACGGCAGCCGGTCTCTCTTCCGACATCGGCACCGATGCCGGCGCCATGACCGCGCGGCTCTCCGGCGCGATCGCGGATGCCGCTGCCGCCGGGCTCGCGCTGCTCGACGGTCTCGCGCTTCGGCGTGG